>JACQSS010000016.1 GCA_016211195.1 Candidatus Woesearchaeota archaeon | reverse complement strand
TCTTATAAGCCCTTCGCCAATTAATAATTATTACCGATTAGTAAGTACTTTTGAGCATATTTTTAAACAGATGTATTTCCCCGAGCAATATGGACCTTGAGGACTATCTTAAACGTGAAGGAATCTCCAATGACCAACGGGAACTTGTTGATATCATCAGCACGTCTCATCCCTCTGCGCAGGAGAGATTCTGCAGTTTATCTGACAGCTACGTGGCTGTAAATATCCCTGAAAATATCTCTGCATTCTATGATCTCATTGCGGAAATGGGCCTGTATAATGCACTGCTCAGCAGATTTTATGCTTCAATCAACCAGACCATGCCGCATTTCCTGAAGCATATAACCGGAGATTCTGTGCTGGACGTCGGATGTGGAAATGGTGTGAAGACAATTTTCTATGCACAGCACAACCCAGACAAGACATTCATCGGAGTTGACATCTCACATAGGTCACTGCAGGATGCACACTCGCGCAAACAGAGATATGGATTGCGAAATGTCCATTTCATCCAGCAGGACATGACAACTCTCTGCTTTGCAAGGCAATTTGATACCATCATCGCTGACAAAGTGTTGCATGAGACGCAAAGACTCAGTGGTTATTGCTATGGTGAATGGGGCTATGAGCCGCAGTTCGTGGAGCATCTCACGGTTTTAAGCAATCATCTCGCTGGGCATGGAAAAATATTGGTGACGCTCACCCCATGCAGTCTGGACTGGTTTCTCGGGCATTTTGACTTTCTTGTCGATTCTGCAGGGCTCAGAGTGGAGGATGTGCTGCTTGTAGATTATGACCGCGCACAGCAGAGCACGACGGATATTGTGTATACGATAACGAAATAAGTAAAATCCCCGCCCCCGGACTCGAACCAGGAACCTAACGGTTTTGGCTGACTATTGGTCATCCCAAGTTTGTACTTAGTCTAATAGTGTCATCTACAGCCGTTCGCTCTAGCCGTTGAGCTAGGCGGGGTAAAGAGGGAAAACTGCAAATAATTTATAAAGCTAACTAAACCGGATTGCAGAACCCGTACAAGGGGAGGCTTGTGTCACAACCACTTCTTCAATTCGAGGAAATGTGAGATGGTGTGCTTTGCCTTCATCTTGCCAACAATAGGATAATAATACCGCTTTCCCCGCCGCAGCCACACCGTCGTCATGCCAAGCTTGTTTGCAGGGTAAATGTCAAATGCCGGATTGTCACCGATCATGACTGCTTCTTTTGCCCGTACCTTTGCACGCCGTAATGCCAGCCGGAAAATGTCCGTGTGCGGTTTGTCAAATCCTGCTTCTGAAGACGTAATGATATAATCAAAGTATCCGGTGAATCCAAGAGCCTTTAATTTCTTCTCCTGCGGTGCTTTGATGCCATTCGTTATCACACCGAGGATATACTTCTTTGCGAGATACGGCAGGATAAGTCCAGCATCATAATATGGCACTGCATTTTTCTGGACATATCCCCAGTAGATGTCTTCCATCTCCTGTAGTAGTTCTCTGTCGAAGAGACCTTCCTTCTGCATGAATTCGAGAAACCAGAGCTCCCTGTTGTCGCACGCCGGATAATCCGAAAGTCTGTCCCTGATAGCGCGCTTGACCTTCTTATACGTCGCCATGGCTTCGAGGAATGTGAATTTTGGATATTTTTTGCAGAAATGGCTAATCGCCTCAAGTTCAGATTGGATTTTGGCATTGGAATCCTGATAGGGATAAAGTGTATCGTCCAAGTCGAAGAATACTGCCTTTTTCATCCACTTTTTTGATTATTAATGGAAAAAGAGTATATATAACTTCTCTTAATTCACGGCAGCGTTCAAAATCTCGCGTTCGCTCGGGTGAGCATCGGTTCAGCTTGTGCCTTGTCCGATAGAGGGTGGCACCTTCCCGTAGGGACCATCCCTTTCCACTTGTACTCTTTACCATAAAAAAGCTTCACAAAATTGATGCTCACCGCCTTTTTGAACGCGGTCCTTAATTCACCCGCTTTCCATTGTCATAAACATACATCTTGTATTTCGCAAGCTCTGCAAAAAAAGGTTCCGGGGGAACGACAAATTCCGGGCTCGAAGAACCCGTTGCAGTGATAACGCCTTTCTTAATCATGGCCGCCATAATCGCCATTGGAAGACCTGTGTCTATGTTGCACCCGGCATCTTCCCATCCCGGTAACGTATCGACCACGCACGTCATCGAGTGCTTCTGGTCTCCTTCGAGATGTAACCACAAACTCTCTTTTTCACGGTATTCATCAGGGACCTTGGCATGTTTGAGTACTTCTCTGAGATAGTAGATGGGTTTGACTGTCTTTCCTTCAACCGTGATGTCGTCGTGGGATGCAAAGCCGAGATTGATGAAGCTCTTAATCTGGTCGTAGGAGTACAATGGGAAACCAGCGAAGAATCGGATATTTTTCGCCTCTTTTAGATATTGCTTGAATGTGTAGACTTCTGGATGGCGTACGAGGAAAAACTGTTGCTTCCCAATGCCATCAACACTGACTTCCTTCAAGCCATAGAGGGGGGCCTTCTTGACAAAACGGCCGTTTTCAACGACGGTCGGCCTATCCGTGAATTCCTCGATGATGCTTTGTATCGAGAAAGGAGCTACGAAAACGTCCATGTTCGCGCTCCACGCAAAGCCGACATCGACAGACAGAATAGTCGTCATTTTCTTGCGTGCGAATGCAAGCATGATGTTTCCAATACCGGGTACAGAACCACAGCCGGTAAGTGCAAGAATCTTCTTCCCTTTAAACGCCGTATCGAGTGCGAATTGTCGGGACGTCATCTCAATCTCAGAGCCCATGTCGAGGTAGTGTGCGCCGAGCTGGAGGCTAAGCCGTTGCACTGCAAGGTTAAAATCCCCTTCTGCGCAGTTGAGGATAATGGCCGGGTTTGCTTTCCTCAATGTCTGCAACGCCTTTCGTGTCTGGCGGAGTTCAATAAATGCAAAATCCGCTTTGCGACCAAGCAAATGCTCGACCCGTTTTTTGTCCCGGCCGCAGAGAAGGACACTATACCCTTGTTCAAGCAGGCTTCGGGACACTATTTTACCTTGCATACCCGTTGCCCCAATGACGATAAAGTCGTACGCCATGGGCTATCCTGGGGCGGCAATCCTTATAAGCATTGCCGTCCTATTTCCTGCCGAAGTAAAAGAATTTCTCTACTGAGACATCGTTTGGTGTGTAATTTCCGGCCCGTGGATGCGGTTGTGTTGCCTGCGTCGCCTGACCATGGTTTCCATTACTTCCATTAGGAGTCTCAGCCTGAGCCAGCATCACGGACTCTGGTGCTTTCTGTACTGGTGCCTGCCTTTTTAGCTGGCTCAACTCAACTCTGAGTGCCTGCATTTCCTGAGTGATTGTTTCCATCGATGTCCGGAAATTTTTCAGTTCATTGACTATATACTCATTGTTCTTTGCCATTGCCTCTTTCCAGCTATGATCTTGTACTGGCTTTGATTCCTCTTTGCCCGGTCGTGACAAGTCAATGTATTCGTCGTTCTGGACAGTGGCAACGCCTGTTTTCTTCACGAGCATCTCACGTGCTTTGACAACAGCTTCGTCCTGACTGCCCGCAATGTTATGTTTTCGTAATTCTTCTGCAAGTGCATTGATCTTTCGTATATCTTCGACATACCCCATGTAGCTCACCTGAGAATTCCGAGCAGTCAAAATTATATAAATGTTTCTTGCTACTTGTCGTGGACGATTTTCCTGATTGCCAAGGTACCGCGTATCCCGTCCCACTGTCTCTCTGCTTCAGCAATTGTCAGGTGGTCCCTGAAGAGGGGTCCGTTGGTTACAAATGATTCGTACTCCCCCCCTTCGCCAGCCGGATGTATTTTGTGCTTCTTGCAGTGTTCGATAAACCATGCAACAGAGCTTTGGTCTATTTGCTTTCCCAGAAATTCCAGTCCCAAGCCTTCAGCGGCAACGTGCGTCAGCAGAAAGGAGTACCCTGCGCTCGTTACGGCGTGGAGGTATTCCTCCGGGTTCTTGTGCCACAGCGGAGAGAATACCTTTAGACCAAGGTCGTGGCAAACAGTATTGACCCTCATCCGCTGATACTCTGAGGCAATCGCGCCCACCACAACGCCCTGCAGGTCAAATTTTTCTTTTGCTTCGGTGAGCAGCACGCGCAAATCCCCAAGTTCGTGTTCTTTCTCGCCAAGGGTCTCATGGATAAGGCACGGAATTCCAAGCGATGCAGCCTGCTCGTGAACAAAATCAATGTTGGGTGTGTGGAACATGTACGAATCATCACGCTGTGATTTCATGGTCAGTAAGCACCTGATATCCCATCCCTGTAACCGTGCCCAATGCACTGCGAAGGCAGAATCCTTGCCCCCGGAAAACAATGCGCCGACATTCATTTTTTCTCCTCCTTCAGTATCGGGAAGAAGATGACATCACGGATAGACTGGGCGTCTGTGAGCAGCATGATAAGCCTGTCGACACCGATACCCAATCCGGACGTTGGGGGCATGCCATATTCCAGCGCGCGCAGGAAATCATCATCCATGGGCTGCGCCTCCTCGTCTCCCGCTTCGAGCAGTTTCCGCTGGTGCTCCCAGTTCTCGCGCAGGACGTCGGGGTCATTCAGTTCTGAGTACACGTTTGCATATTCCCTGCCGCCAATGACCAGCTCAAAGCGCTCAGTGAAATCATTATCAGCCTCCTTCTTCTTTGCCAGTGGAGAGACTTCAACGGGATAATCCATGACAAAAGTCGGCTGGATAAGTTTCGGCTCAACAAGTTCTTCATAAATAGTGCTGAGTATCTTCCCAACGCCCATGCCCGCGTCTGTCCTGATGTTCACCTTCTGTGCAAGCTTCCGCGCCTCCTTGACATCTTTCACGTGGCTGAAATCAACACCAGCATATTTCTTCACAGCATCAATCATCGTGATCTGGTCCCATGGTGGTGTGAGATTGATTGCCTGCCCCTGGTAGGTGATGCGTGTTGTACCCAAGACGCGTTGTGCAGCCTCGCTAATCAGCGTTTCAACCATCTTCAGGCTGTCACGATAATCCCAGTAAGCCGCCATTGTCTCGACTGCAAGAAACTCGGGATTGTGCCGGGTGCTTATGCCTTCGTTGCGGAAATCACGGGAGAACTCATAGACGCGTTCAAACCCACCGACGATAAGGCGCTTGAGATATAGTTCGTTTGAGATGCGCAGATACATCTTCATGTCGAGCTCATTGTGGAATGTCGTGAACGGTTTTGCGTGCGTTCCGCCGTAGATCGGCTGCAGCACTGGCGTTTCCACTTCCAGAAAGTTGTGGTGCTCAAAGACGTCACGTAAAGCTCCGATGATTTTTGCCCGTGTGACAAATGTTTTCCGCACCTGCGGATTGACTATCAGGTCAACATAGCGCATGCGATACCGTAACTCTGTGTCCTGTAACCCGTGGAACTTGTCCGGCAATGGTCTTAACGCTTTTGTGAGGAACGTGAATTTCTGGACATTAACAGTGACTTCCCCCGTCTTTGTTTTGAAGAGAGACCCCTCAGCTCCGATAAAATCACCAAGGTCACAAAATTTGAGCAGGTCGTACGGCTTCCCGATGTCATCATACCTGAGATAGAGCTGTATTTTCCCGCTCTCGTCGAGTAGGTGCATGAATGTCGCCTTCCCCATCCGGCGCATGCTGATGATGCGGCCAGCAACAGATACCTTATCATTTGTCTTCTCCTCATTGGCTAACTGTGCATACTTCAACTGCAATTCCGCAGCTTTATGTGTTGGTTCATACCGGTGTGCATACGGGTTGATCCCTTCCTTGCGGAGCGCATCCCGCTTTTCCCTGCGTTCATTGATAAGGTCTTCTTCCATGCTATGTTGGGGAGGGGGTCGCTGCTTGTTTTAAAGATTACGTTTTAAATAGGCCAAGTCCTTGGGACTGTTATGAAAAATAGTCTCCTACTGCTCCTGCTTCTGTTTGCGCAGCCGCTCTTTGCCAATCCATATGTTGCCCAGCACCTGACCATCGGCCTGAATATCTCAACAACTATCTCGCTGTCACCCACACAGGCACGGCCGTTTCTTGATTATGCAGAAGCCACAGCACAGCTTTTCCCACGCGACGATGAAGGACAACGTGTACTCTCATGGTCAACAACACCCATGGCGTCATTCGTGAATGACAGTTATTTGTTTAGGTTTTCTGCACCATTCGCTCCGCTGCTGTTATCTCTTGCCGGAACCGTTGCAACAGTGCAGAGCTATCCTTCTCTCACGCGTAGGGTCGATTTCCCCATTGCCCAGCTCCCCCCGGCACTTGAAAAATATCTTGCATCGAGTGAAAAGGTCAATGCAGATCATCCTACTGTGCTTGCGTTGGCAGCCAAGCTCGCCAAGGGGGAGACAGATCTCTTTTCTGTTGTCCACAAGCTTGCGGTGTTTACTCACAATTATATCAGGTATGATCCGGCAAGTGCTGGGCAGCCCCGGAGCGCGCTCTGGATCCTGGAGAACAAGAACGGTGTCTGTGGCGATTTCAGCTCTCTTTTCCTTGCCCTCACACGTGCACTAGGCATTCCTTCCCGGTATGTAACGGGGGTAGCATACTCAACATATCGGGGTGCCAATAAGTTCGTGCCTCATGCATGGACAGAAGTGTACTTCCCCGGGTACGGGTGGGTACCATTCGACCCAACCTATGGTGAATATGGGTATGTTGATCCGACTCACGTCAAGCTCAAGGTATCGGCCGATGTGGACGGGCCTTCTTTTTCCTATGCCTGGAAGGGGGATGGGTATGATCTCACTTCCGGAGACATATCTATCGATGCTCATGTTCTTAACCAAGGGAACCCAGCATATCCGGTCTTGCTTGATGCCAATGTTGAGCATAGCATCACCGGGCTGGGGAGTGACAATCACATCATCATTATGCTCAATAACACGCTCCCCTATTTTATTGCTGAAGACGTGACCATTGCTGCTCCGCCAGAAGTGTTCTTCTCTCCGAATGAGACACGCCATGTCCTGCTTGCACCGCGTGAGCTCCGGACATTGTTCTGGAAGTTTCATGTCCCATCACTTCCGCCGCAGTACAAGTACACCTTTCCCGTCATGGTGTATACTGCCCGTAATCAGTCTGTATCCTTGCTGGTTGGCGCCCGTGCTGGAGAGGAGGTTTTCTCCGTGAATGAGGAGAGCAATGTATCTGAAGTGGAATTAGTGATCCCCCCCCCTCAAATGACACTTAGCAATGTCACTGCACCAAAAATGGTCGTTGGCAATGGTCCCTTTTCGGTATCTTTTGTTTTGGAGAAGCACGTGCCATTTCCGCTGAACGTGACAGTGCGTCTTGGTCCCCATGTTTTTTCATACCCTGCATTTGCAGGCAATCGGCAAGTGCTCGTCAAGAATCTCAGGCCGTCCTCATTTCTCCGGAAGAACGAGGTAGTCATCTCCATTATTCTTACGGCAACAAACAGGGAAGGCCTTCAGAAACAGCAGACTTATACTCTGAAAATCCCGTATCGTCCATTGTCCCTGTGGGAACGCATTGTGCGTTTTTTTCAGAAGCGGTAAGGCACGTAGACACAATTATCTCAGCACTTTACTACATATCCGTCGCATGGCCACTTTTTCTTCTGGCTGCAGGAATGCTGTTTCTATTGCATGATGCTGGGTTTGGTATAAATCCTGTTCTGTCAGAGAGCCCTCTTGCATGACGTCGTAGAGCACATCAGTCAGCGTGTAGCCGAACATGGCTGGGTCATCAGAATTGATGCTGAGTCGCACGCCGGCTGCAAGCAAGTCATTTAGGTGAAGGTCTTCATACGATGAAATAAAGCCACAATACCTGTTGGATAATGGACACATCTCAATGCCAATGCCATACTGTACAGCCCAGTCCAGGGCATCCGGATGATATGCAAGCGGAATCGCATGGCCAAGCCGGTTTGCTCTCATGAGGGTCAATGCAGTCATCATATTGTGGTATTGTTGGCTGCCAAATTCACCAGCGTGGACTGTCCTTTTTAACGGGGTATTGAATGTTTCCTGATACGCGATGAGGTGCCGCTCAGGTGGATAGGATGCTTCATCGCATGCAAGGTCAATGGCAACCACATTTTCTCCAGATGCTGCATGGACAATCTCCACACCTTTCTGAGGGTCAGCTTCCCGTCCAATGCAGACAATCAGATTTGTCCAGACGCCAAACTCCTCTTCACCATCTCGGAGTCCCTGCGACACTGCACGGATAATTGTCCGATAATCAAGTGCGTTCCTGGCGGAATGACCGTAATACTGTGAATCGCCTGTGTGATATTGCGGTGCGAATCGTATCTCTGCATAAACAATCCCGTCGTCTTTCAGGTTTCTCACTTCTTCGAATGCGACGGTATAGAGATTTTCTTCAGATTGCATCAGTGATGTGACCAGCCCAAAACCTTTCTGGAGCAGCGCGACCAGTCCTTGTTTCCGTGCATCGCAGAAGTATGCATCCAGTCCTTCTGGTGGCAATGCTCTCTTCTCCTGTTGTGCAAGCTGAGACAATGTCTCTGTCCGGACGTCTCCATCAAGGTGGCGGTGCAGGTCTATTTTAGGCAATTGTCTGATTTCTTCTTTTGTAAGCATGTAGGTCACGTACTGCCTCTTTTTAAAAACTTTTTTGGTAAACTTATTAAACACAGCCTTTTTCGGGTAGAACCATGCTTGACATCAAGGTTATCCGTGAGAATCCTTCATTGGTGAAGGAAAGCCAGCGAAAGCGGGGAATGGATGAGGGTGTTGTTGATATGATGCTCGCTCTTGACAAGAAGTGGAAAGTGCTGAAGCAGGAAGTGGACGAGCTCAGGGCAGAACGAAACAGACTGTCCGCACAAATCAATGCAGCAAAGAAAGAAGGCAAGGAAACAAGCCAGCTCCTGCAGCGCGCAAAGGAAATACCGCTGCTTCTCGAGCAGAAAGAAAAAGAGAGCAATGCACTTGATAGAGAGCGGCATACGGTCCTTGAAAGCATCCCGAATCTCATAGATGCATCAGTCCCTGTGGGCGATGCAACCAAGAATCACATTCTTGAAGTCATCGGGGAACCAAAAAAGTTTTCCTTTCCTGCGAAAGGTCATGAGGAACTACTTACCCCGCTGGATGCGATTGACACAGAGCGTGCAGCGAAGGTCGCTGGCGCCCGCTTTTATTATCTGAAGCGGGAGATAGTCACCCTGAACTTTTCGCTGATGATGTTTGCCCTTGACTTTCTCAAGAAAAAGGGCTTTACTTTGGTTCAGCCGCCTTATATGCTGAACAGGAAAGCACTGAACGGTGCTATCACCTTGGCGGCGTTTGAAGAGATGATTTACAAAATTGAAGGAGAAGACCTCTACATGATCGGCACTGCTGAGCATGCATTGAATGCCTATTATATGGATGATGTGCTCAAGGAGCTCCCTGTCCACTTTGCTGGTGTCTCTCCCTGTTTCCGAAAAGAAGCAGGAAGCCATGGGAAGGATACAAAAGGCATCTTCCGCGCTCATCAATTCGAGAAAATAGAGCAATTCACATTCTGCAAGCCAGAAGATGCATGGACGGAGTTTGATCTTCTGCTCTCAAATTCCAGAGAATTACTGACATTGTTGGAGATTCCATTCCGTTTTGTTGCGCTTGCTTCAGGAGATACTGGCCGTGTGCCCACCAAGACCATTGATTTTGAGGGGTGGTTCCCCAGCCAGCAGGCCTATCGTGAGCTTGGATCCTGTTCGAATTGTCTGGACTATCAGGCACGGAGAAGCAACATCCGCTATGAAGACAAGGGTGAAAGGAATTGTGTCTACACCCTGAATAATACCGCCATTGCGACGGAGCGCATGATTGCGTGCCTTGTTGAGAATAACCAGCAGAAGGACGGGGCAATCATTATCCCCAAGGCACTGCAGAAGTATGCGGGCTTCAAGAAAATACCGGCAGCCAAAAAATAACGGAGCACAAAGAAATCATTAGGGATTCCAAAGAAATTCCACCTACCTTCTTGGACCAAAAATACCATGGCATTTTTTGGCTCTTGTGCACGTTGCTCAGGGCAATTTTGCATTAATTCGGCTCTTTTTGATAGGTCGTTCTGGGTGGGTCCCTCCCATAGGGATTTCCCTTCCCGTTTGCTGTTAAATTCCACTCTTGAGCCTCAGAAAAATGATGCTTCTATTTTTTGTTAAGCAAAACCTTATAAATCCCTTTTCTTTGCAATGACCTCATGAAAAGAGGGTTGCCAGGCATTAGTTTCATGGTCACCGGACTTCTGGTGGCGGTTATCTCTTATGCATTAGGCACGAAATTCTTTCTGTTTCAATTGCTTGGTATTGCACTCTTCTGCTATGGCTGTGCCAAGTTGTATATCCTGAAGGATAAAGTGCCCGAGAAAGTCACGGAGCAAGACCATCATTTCCGCCTTGCAACACATCGGCTTGCGCATCCGCAGGCAGAAGTTAAATCCTGCTATTTCTGTAACACCCTTTTGCCATTCAAGGCAAAGTTCTGCATGCATTGCGGCACGCAGCTTTAGCAACCGTGTTCTGCCCGGTCTTTGAGGATATCTTCTTTCCAGTCTGGCGTCAGATACTTCGCTTCCTCAAGGACGACAAGGGCCTCGTCAATGGTGACCACAGAGTCAACCAGAATGCCTGTATCGTGTGAAAAAAGTTCCACTGCATTAAAACCGTCTTTGTTCATCTCCTTCCTGTCGATGCCAATCAGGACACCGGCGATAGTGATGCCGGGGACTGCAGTGATTAATAGTTCATTGACACCCTTCTTTGTCTCGCCAGTCGTGAATACATCATCAAGGGTGATAATCTTGTCGCCGGTAGTCAGTTTGCCGCAGAGGAGACCCCCTTCTCCATGATCCTTTTCGCTCTTGCGGTCAAATGCAAAGCGGATGTCGTGTCCATACAAGCGGGCATATGCCATGGCTGTGGCTGTTGCAAGTGGGATTCCTTTATACGCTGGACCGAATAAACCAGTACGGTCATCGATAACAAATGAGCGCTGGAGTGCATGTGCATAGTATTCCGCGAGCAGCCCCATGTTCTTTCCTGTGTAAAGGTCACCGCCGAAATTGAAGTAAATGGGACTAATGCGTCCACTCTTGAGCGTCTTATCTCGCAGAATGCAATTGTTCCGTGCAAGAAGCAGGACAAAATCTCTCTTATATGATTCCATGGAATTCACCTCGCACTTTGGCAGTGGCGTCATGCAGTGCTGTTATTGCATCCTCTGCAAAATGCGCCGGATCATTTTTCCCGGCCCACGCATAAGCAATAGATGATCCAATGGCAATGCGATGGTATAAAGGATGCTGTGCCCGGGCAAGAAGTGATGCACTCTCGGCTTCGTTCCCTCCCTGTGAGCCAATCCCGGGAATGAGCAGGGGGACGTGGGGAGCGAGATGATGCAGATGCCTACCCAAATCATGGGCAGTACGGCCGCTGACGACTGCTCCCAATGTCTGTCCTGCAGAAATCCATTGGCACATCCACGTTGAGACTGTGTTCATCTCATCCAGTGCCATCTCCTGAATACTCGCAGAAGTTGATGTTTTTGCGAGTGCATAAATCCCTTTTTTGGGGCTGTATTCCATGAACGGAGCAAGCCCATCTTCACCGGTATAAGGGGAAACCGTGATGGCATCCATGCCCCAGTTCTCGAAATAATATTTCGCATACTTGCGGGCGCTTTTCCCGATATCACAGCGTTTGCAGTCCATAATCATCGGCAGTTTTGACAGAACTGGATGCTGCCTGGCTGAGAGCACTAATGTGGTCAGCGCATTGCTGCCATGGCGCGTCGTAAATGGGTCATCTTCTGCAAGAAAATATGCTTCATTAAATTTCAGTGCAGCAGGATAGCATCGTCTTTTATCCATTTCGGCAAAGAGCTGTACGTAATATTCAGTAATCCTGTGTTCCTTCATACCCCGTAAGGGGATGTGCTCGGGCTGGGGGTCAATGCAAAAACAGATAATGCTTTGTGTCGCCTGTGCACTGCTCACCAGCTTTTCCAGATACATGCAGTATCTGTGATGCAATGCTTTTATATATGTGTTTTGCCTACACTAAAGTGGTATGGGGCGGTTACTTCTTGAATCGTACACCCGGGAAGGGCGTACCTGGCTCGATGAACGGACATTCCGGCTGCTTTGCTCCTCCATGTCACGGCTCATCCATGATGAAACACTGGAACATTTTGTCATTATCATGACAGACACCGACCGGAAGCAGGTATTCCTGCATGGGGCTGAGGAGTTCCCCGCACATTCCTATGAATTCAGGCAAGGCCAATCCGGTGTCGCCAGGCTTGAGCCAAAGATTATCGTGCTCGATGACTATGTCGAGGGCCTGGCACGCGATGAAGGGCGGAAAATCAAGCGCATCTTCACCTATCTCGTGAATACGGAAACGTATCCATACATGGGTTTCCAGCTGCATTATTATGGTGCTGGTGAGGCAAGCCAGTTTGTGCTGCCCATCGACGAGAGGCGTGACATCGTGTACGTGGTGGGGAAAGAAATCCTCCTGCAGCCAAAACACATTTAAACCTGCTGCTGCTTTCAGTGCGCATGGGGGTATGGGACGATGTCTTGCGCGAGAATGAATCACTCTTCCGTGATTCTGTTGCGCTTTCCTATGACTATATTCCGAAACTCGTTCCCTTCCGTGAACTTGAGCAGAAGCGCGTTGCTGCATGCATAAAGCCTTTGTTTTCGCGGACCTCAGGAAGGAATATCCTCGTCTATGGGTTGCCCGGCGTCGGGAAAACAGTTGCCATCCGGCATGTCCTTGAAGAGATTGAAGACCATACGGAAGACATCGTGCCCCTCTATATCAATTGCTGGAAGAAAAACACATCGTACAAGATTCTCTTGGAGATATGTGATCTTATCGGCTATAAGCTCACCCATAACAAGAACACGCAGGATTTGTTTGGGATTATCAAAGAGCGACTCAATAAATATTCTGTTGTCTTCTGCTTTGACGAGGTGGACAAGCTGGAGGACACAGATTTCCTTTATTTTATCCTTGAAGATATCTATCGTGCGTCCATTGTGCTGATTACAAATTACAAAAGTTGGCTTGCTGCGCTTGATGAACGCATCAAAAGCAGGCTTACTCCGGAGTTGCTTGAATTCAGGCCCTATAATGACCATGAAGTTGCAGAAATCCTCAAGCAGCGTCTTCAGTATGCATTTGTTCCCGGTGTCTGGCCTGATGACGCATTCGCGCTGGTCGTGAGGCACACGACGGATTATGAGGATGTCCGTGCCGGTCTCTACCTGTTGAAGGAGACAACAATCCTTGCGGAAGAAGCAGGAGCAAAGAAAGTCACGCGTGATCATGTTGATAAAGCAGTGGCAAAGATGCAGGAATTCACCATCAAGCAGACACAGGAGCTTGAAGACGATGCCAGGTTTATTCTTGCTTTGGTGAAGGAAAACTCCGGAAAGCGGATTGGTGATGTGTTTGCGCAGTATCAGGAAAAGGGGGGCATGCGCTCCTACAAGTCGTTCCAGCGCAAGATACAGTCATTGGCGGACGCACAGTTTATTGATGTCGAGAAGGTGACTGATGCGAAAGGGAACACGACGATTCTCATGCATAAAGACAGCACGAAGAAATTAACTGATTTCTGAGTCCGTTGGACAAGCAGACGTGAGCTATATAAAGCGAATTTGATTGGTCAAAATGGGTCCATACTCCGCAGCTTGCTGCGGTTGGGATTTTTTAAAATAAGGACGCCGCAAAGGAAGGCGGAACAGTTGCAGGAGTAGCAAGAAGAGCACTCGAACAAAGAAGTATTCGTCAGGTATCAACGTCAGAAAACTATCTTTCTGAACTTGAGAAGAAGAAAAAGGTAGAACATAGAAATAAGGTACATAGTAACTACCAATAAGTAATAACATTAGAAAAATTTAAATACCCCCTCTTTTTCCCCTGTGCCATGTCACAAGAGAGCATTAGTTCCATAGACTCCTTATTGGAGACATCAGAGAAGCTGAAAGGCAAGTGCTGGTGCGGCTCTGGCATGGATGGAGATGTCACGGTTTGCCCAGCGTGCGATACTCCATTTCACGTAGAATGCTGGAATGACATCAGTGGCTGTGCACGATATGGGTGCAAGGAGAGAGGCAAGAAATTGGATGAGCTGGCGGCAGTCGGGTTTGCGTCGTCAGATGAAGAAAAGGTAAGCTGGTACCAACGAATCAGGAATTTCTTCTTTGGCGAATCTTCAAAAATTCTCTGTAATGGGCTGCTTTGGGAAGCGAAAAGCAATGGTCTATCTTATTACAATGTCAGCGATGCACGTCTGGAAAAATGCGGATTGCGGCACCCAAGCCCTGCTGAATACTTTGGTGTCATCTGCCTTGGCTTGGAAGGCAAATTATCCGGCCCTGCAAGAAAGTTGTATGAGGACATGCAAAGTGATTGGGGACTCTGGTTTAATCAGGCATATCAGAATAAAAACGGGGTGCTGGTCTTTTATGAAAATCCCAAAGGAGTCTACTGGGAGACTGGTGGGTATCATTCATCCAATATGACGTGGAGCAATGTGAAGGAGTACGGTCTTGGATTGCCTGCTGGCTGGCATTCTCTTTGGGAGATAGCTAAAAGAAATCCTCAACTGGTGAAGGATTTCTGGTCACGGGACTTTGAGGAACTTCCATCTATAATTCAAACTCGTGGTGGATTGTGGATAGCTCATGATGGGCTTATTTGGCCGGTTGGTCGCGACGGCTGCGGCAACTGGTACGACCTGAATGGCGACTACGTCAGCTGGGCCTCTCGTGGGGTAGCATCGTCCGTCGGCAAAAAAATTACCACGGGAAAGAAAAACTGACTTTTGAAAGTGTCTGAATGGAAAAAGCGTGAAAAGCTTACTTAATTATCCCATACCCAATCAATCTGAACCGCTGGCCGATGCGCCGTGAGATGACGACACGGGAACCCACTTCAGCACAGACTGGTAATTTCAATGTGCAGTCAATCATATCCTTGCGTAGCTTTGTCACAATCCCCACAGTCGCTGCTGAGTTGACATTCAGCATCAACGCTTCACCGATTTTGATAGGTTCGACGACCATGGATTCCTTAACACCGACCACTCTCTCCAAAAGATGGATTTCCAAAGCTAGCCCATACCATATCTTTGGCAGTTTGCCGGGATGGCCAGCAATGTTGCCTGACAATGCATCTGATTTCACCACAGCCGGATCTAGTGAGGTCATGACACCGATAGACCCGCCAGGAACGACCGTCGGGACATCAGCCCCTCCCGTTTTAAGACTAAGGACTTTGGTGACAATCGGTTTCGCAACGAGCTGATTCCCTTCTTCCAGAATACGCCCGGGCCGTATCTCTATCTCGTCTTCTACAGCAAGTTTTCCCTGCACCAATGCACCGCCTAGCACCCCACCAACCATATCCGCTGGTTTTGTGCCGGGTTTATTGATATCAAATGACCGTGCAATATACATTAATGGGTCTTTTTTCGGGTCGCGCTTGGGCGTGGGAATGTATTCTTCTACAGCACTAATCAGCACATCGATATTCGCATTCTGCTGTGCAGAAATGGGTATAATGGGGGCATCTTCATACGGAGTGCCCTTGAGGAATTCCCGTATCTGGTTATAGTTCCTCATTGCCTGCTCATCCGAGACAAGATCAACTTTATTCTGGACAACAATGACGTTCTTCATGCCGGTGATTTGCAGTGCCATCAAATGCTCGCGTGTCTGCGGTTGGGGGCATTCTTCATTCGCTGCAACAAGCAACAGCGCGCCGTCAACAATAGTTGTCCCTGCAAGCATGGTGGCCATCAGGCTTTCGTGGCCCGGTGCATCCACGAAACTTACTTTCCGAAGCACCTTAGTCGGCGCTTTGCATTTTTGGCACTCTTCCTTCGTCGTGTAATTCTGCGGTGCAGGACACTTGCTGCATTGTCTGATGTATGCGTCTGCATAGCCCAATCTAATCGTAATACCGCGTTTAATTTCTTCGCTGTGGGTATCTGTCCATTTGCCAGAAAGTCGCTCAGTGAGTGTCGTCTTACCGTGGTCAACGTGACCGACGAGGCCTATATTGATTTCAGGTTGGCCAGATGGTTCTTTCTTCATTGTTACCAAAGTTACCAAATAATGACTGCAAGAATGACGAGTGCCAAGCCCGTGAGAATCGAGATATATGCAGCCATCTCATCCCGTGGAATAGCACGGATAGCAGCAACAAACTCCTCGATTTGCTCATTGAGTGTCATAGTTACGCAGCTTTCTCAGGGAAAAGCGATTCACTGCCTGCAGTAACAATCTTGACATTTATCTGCTTTGTGGTTTCTGTCACTACTTCCGGGCAGACGTTCTTGCGGATAGTCTTTGACTTCTCAATTTGCCGGAAGCCCACTCCCTTATTGCAGACGATTGCTTTCCGTCGAAGGCCCTGGATACCTTTTCTAAGAGGGAATCCGCAATAGTCACTGCCACCAGTGATTTCAAAGACATAACCCGGTGCAATGGCACTACCTTCAACCTTGTCTCCCAGTTTCTTCTGCATGAATGGGAGAGTAGCGTCATCCTTGACATCTTTCTGCGTTGTGCGCCCGGTTTTCGGGTCGGAAATGTTTAGTTTGAATTCGGTCATGTTCATGGGAAAGTTAGGGGTGATTTATAAAGCTTGCTCATTTTTCCCTTGCTGGTGTCCCGTCGTTTTCAATACCATTTTGGGACAATAACGTTTAAATACCCCTTGCAAAATGCCAGTCATAGGAGGTATGTACTATGGCTCAACAAGTTCAACCGGTTTTCATTCTTGCAGAAGGCACTCAACGCTCCACTGGGCGCAATGCGCAGCGGAATAATATTATGGCAGCCAAAATGGTTGCTGAAACAGTGCGGACAACATTAGGTCCAAAAGGGATGGACAAGATGATTGTCGATTCCATGGGTGAAATAACAGTAACGAATGATGGGGTTACTATTCTGGAAGAGATGCAGATAGAGCACCCTGCGGCCAAAATGATCGTCGAAGTTGCAAAGACGCAGGAAAAAGAAGTGGGCGATGGAACAACCACAGCAGTCGTGCTCGCCGGAGAGTTGCTGAAGCAGGCTGAGGACTTACTCGAGAAGGAAGTCCATCCGACAGTGCTCGCGCGTGGCTATCGTCTTGCTGCAGAAAAAGCGCAGGAGATCCTCAAGGAGATAGCAGAAGACATTCATCTGACGGACAAAGATTTGCTCCGCAAGATTGCAGTCACCGCAATGACGGGCAAAGGTGCAGAAGCTGCCAAGGACAAGTTGTCCGCGATTGCTGTTGACGCTATTGTACGGGTCATGGACAAGGTTGACGCACGGCTGGAGATTGACACGGACAATATCAAGATTGAGAAAAAAGTTGGTGGTGGTATAGAAGAAAGTGAACTCATTACCGGTATCATCCTTGACAAGGAACGTGTGCATCCTGCAATGCCTAAACTCGTTCACAACGCAAAAATTGCGCTTTTGGACACTGCCATTGAAATCAAGGATACGGAGACAGACGCCAAGATACAAATCACTGACCCGAGCCAGATGCAGGCATTCCTTGACAGCGAAGAGCGCATGTTGCGGAGCATGGTTGATAAAATCATTGCTTCAGGCGCGACCGTCGTCTTTTGCCAGAAGGCCATTGATGACTACGCGCAGCATCTCCTTGCAAAGAAATCAATTCTGGCATGTCGTCGCATAAAGAAATCTGATGTGGAAAAGCTGAGCCGTGCGACAGGAGCGACTATCATTTCAAGCCTTGATGATCTCTCAGATAAGGAATTGGGCCATGCCGGGTCTGTTGAGGAGAAAAAGGTCGGTGATGAGGAATTGACTTATGTCACCGGCTGCAAAAATCCCAAGGCAGTTACGATCCTTATCCGTGGCGGTACTGATCATGTCATTGATGAGATAAAGCGCGCCATGTCTGATGCCATTGGCGACCTTGCTGCAGCAATCAAGCTCGGATCTGTCGTCGCTGGCGGTGGGTCGACTGAAGTAGAGTTATCAAAACGCCTTCGTGACTATTCGACGAAACTCTCTGGCCGTGAGCAATTGGCAGTGACTGCGTTTGCAAATGCCCTCGAGATTATTCCGCGCACACTTGCAGAAAATGCCGGTCTTGATCCGATTGATCTGCTGACCGAACTAAAAGCAGCACATGACAAAGACAAGAAGTGGTTTGGTGTTGATGTCTTTACCGGAAAGGTTGTTGATTCTTGGAAAGCAGGCGTCATCGAGCCGCTCAAGATCAAGGTACAAGCTATCCAATCAGCTTCAGAAGTGGCCATCATGATTCTGCGCATTGACGATGTCATTGCCGGCGGTCCACGGGACGCGGGCAAGGGCATGCCGCCTGGTCATAGCCCTGAAGGTATGGAATAAGTCCCATCACAAGCAGTAAACAAGATCTCGATGGAAGTAAAAGAAATCAAAGCAAAGTCCATCTTGGTAAAGTCGAAGCTTCCTGCATCGGATTATGTGATTAACTGCTATACTGGTTGTGGATTCGGATGTAGCTATTGCTATGCGAGCTTTATGGGACGGTTCGTCGGAAAAGAAATCCAGGACTGGGGGAACTATGTCTTCGCAAAAATCAACGCGCTGGAATTACTGCAACTGGAATTGCGGCGGCTGAAAGAGAAAGGAAAAGGAGTGACGGTCTTGCTCAGTTCTGTCACTGACCCATTCCAGGCGGCAGAAGCGAAGTACAAACTCTCTGAACAGTGTTTAGTGGCCCTTGCAGAGTATGGCTTTGAAGGGACTGTTGCGATCTTGACCAAATCCCCAACCGTGCTAAAAGTTGTACCCATTCTCAAACGCCTGAAGACTGTGGATGTTGGCATCACTATCACCAGCACCGATGACAAAATCTCACGGCATTTCGAGAAATTTGCGCCGAATGTCACAACCCGAATAGAGACGTTGGCAAGGCTTCATGACGCTGGTATACAAACCTATGCGTTCTTAGGTCCGCTTTTGCCCCATGTGCTGGATGAGAAGCAGAAGATAAAAGAGGTCCTTGATGCCATTTACAGAACCGGAACTCGCCGACTCTTTATCGAGCATATCAATCTGGCACGATACATCCGGGAAAGGATGCTGAGTGAATTGAATGACATTGGCCAACTCAAAAATTTCTATAATGACCAATCCAAAGATTACCGTGAGGAAATCAACAAAGAAATCTATGAGCTTCTCAAGGATTATGATTTTGAATTACTGTATGATGAAGTCCTGTATCACCGGGATGGGGTTTAAAGATAGGCAACCTTAAGATTTATAAACGCACGTTTTTCCTGTCGTCAGTACAAAGATGAAAAAGGTATTTCCTCAGGGCAATGATTTGAAAGATATCATTGAAAGGCACCAGTGGACGTTGTATGACGCAACGAGGCCAGAAGGTGTCGTGTATACCTGGGAAGAGCTTGATAAAATGGCTCCAGCTACTGCGTTTGCAGTAGGACACAATTATTTGTTTGTGCCAATCCCGAAGAAGGGCGAAACATTGCGACAGGCGTACACTCCAACAAAAGGATTAGGACCATCACTGACCATAGAAAATCCGGATGAGGATCGATGGCTTTCATTATATGTACAAAGGAAAGCGAATGGAAATGTTGCATTATTTTCGCGATTATTCATGGAAAGAGAATTTGTTGTTGCCAGTTCTCCGCGAACAATTTATCTTTTAGATCCAGATGTTGTTATCATGAAATATGAATCATTAGTGGATACATTTAGAAAACACTTTAGAATCGTTTCTCCAGACGAGTATGGGGTCGAGGCACCCATTCCGATGCCATAACTTTCTGAGATAAATTAAGGCGATTCTCTACAACGGGTGTGTTCTCCGATACAGCCATTTATTCACAACATGTCTCGGGTCTGTGCTGGCCAGCATGATGTTGCCAAACACTCTGCTGAATTCAAATGTTGAGAGCGGTCTTGTCTGTACGTGGAGCTTGTTTTTGCGTATGGCTTCAAGGACGTCATCTTTTTTCTTCGCAGCGTCGACCAGTGTGTAATTTGTATTGTACTGGAAGAAGAAATGCATGTCTGAATTTGCAATCATCGGCTTGGAAAATTCCTCTGCAATGGAAAGCGCTTGCTTGTTTCTGTTTAAGTAATTGGTATAGAAATGGCAATGCTCAATTGCATCAAAAAGATGTATGTGTTCACGGAGCTTTTCACCCAAGCAGTATGACTTGAGGTAGTAAGGGTGCGCGGCAATGATTAACGCACCTTCTGCCTTTACTTTTTCCACCTTTTCAAAGGTAGAGGGATTACAGGTGCCCTCTGGCGGATTAAGCACAAGGACGTGCTTCCCTTCGACAGTGGCTTCCATGCCGGGAATGAGGAGAAGACCCTTACGCTTTGCATAGTCCTGCAGTTCCTTCGGGCAGTGTAGCGTCTCATGAAGCGTGAGTGAGATCACTTCATAGCCAAGCCGCGCAGCTTCATCGACGAGCTGAAATGAAGTGTGCTTCACAGCTGGCCAGTCCAGAGGGTCCTCACTGCTGTGCATGTGGAAATCAGCTTTAAGCATTCGGTCCCGTAGAAATTCCGGCTATTTATGCCTTTGCATGCTTCAGCGCCATTGAAAAGTTCACGATGGCCATCAATTCTATGAGCATTGACTCGTTACTCGAGCAAGCAAAAAAGAGATTGTAAGAGGAATTTTTGCTATTACCACAAGAGTTACATGCGAACCGATGGCCATGGAGCGCAAGCGGAGGAACTTTTCAATGGGACCCATGTTTCCACATGAATTCAAAATAAGAACGGTATGTCTTGGCTGTATCTGCATTGTGGATAATGATGGCCTCAGGCGTCTCTGACCAGATAATGATAGCAATCTTGTCTCCATAGATATTTGTAACTGCCGGAGAAATCACCTCTTGAGGGACATGTCTGACTTTTGTAAACTTGCTCCTGATATTTCCTGTTGCAACAACCCCTTCACGGATAAGTATCCTTGCTCGTATGCGTTTCTGATCCTTTCGTGCCACAAAAATCCTTGCATAGGTCGGCATCCGCTCGGAGAGTTGTCCTTCTGACCCCATGATAAGGTATTCGCCTCCTGCAGAACATGTCCTGAGGACATCATTCAAGACTGTTTTGATACCGGCAAACCCTCTAAATTTTTGGATTGTTTCTACTTCCCGTTCAAATTTCTTCAATTGTTCCAGTTGGGGGATGAGGAGGGCTGCACGCTCTTCTTTTTCTTTAAACATGTCAATCAGCTTGTCTGGTTCAGCCGCAGTGAATACTTTCCTGTTCGCTTCTGTAACTGTTGACACCAATCCCTGCTGGCTCAACCGTTTTAATGCGTTATATGTACTTGTTCTTTCCAGGCGGCACTCTTGCGCTAATTTGCCCGCTCGTACGCTCCCAATCCGAAGCAGGGTAATATACACCTTTATTTCATTATCTGTAAAATCAAGGCCGCGCAGTTCCATCTCGATGGTCATTACTTCACTAAATCTGCACCCATTTATAAATTTACTGTTGAACATAATTGTACAACGAGAAAATAAGTAGGAGCTTGCTCTTCTACCTGTTATGACACAAAGAATGGCACCGTCAGGTCTGATGACATTTCTGCTCAATGATATCATCATTGCCACGCAGCACTTTGGTGATCCCGAAAATCCTTCTTTGGATGAAATCACTGCATGGGTAGCTGCAGTAATGAATCACAGTTCCCGGGTGGAATATTATCTCCATGCACTCAATGTGCAGGTTGATGATGGTCAGCGTCCTCACGATTTGGTTGGACCGGGCAACAAGCTAGAGTGGGCAGTGATCCAAGGCTTGGCACCGAAGGATAAGAGTTCCCCTGAGCGCCAAAGACGGTTGCGGACTGCGCTTGAACTTCATCGTCAAGGCCAACATCATCACCATATGTGGAATGCCCACAATGTCCGGGCAACAGAAAGTGACCTCAAGTATGGGGCCATTGACGCCATCTGCTCTCTCCGTGAACCGAGGGACTACCAAGGGGGCATGCACACGTGGGATGAGGTTACGGGCATCATCGGGAAAAATCCCGAGCACAAAAAACAATGGCTGTGGTGGGCGATGGATGCAATACGGGGGCTTGAGGGGGCTGGTCGGGGGTATCGCACAGAACAGGAAAACCATTCAGGAGGCACAAAATGAAATCTCCCTTATGCCTGGAAGAGATTGTGGAAGGAATGACGTACAGGTATCCACGTATTGCTATCACGAAAGAACTGAGGGATAACCATGTCGCATTATATGGAGAAGACTGGGCCGGAGACATCTGGCATGAGGTTGCACAAAAGGGAATTGTTCTGTCTCATCTTGTCATTTCTCTTATCGGCGGTCAGGCTGGAAAAAAGGCGTGGCTCAATGTTCTGGCTGCTAAATCATACGAGTGTACATTTTATTCTCCAGTGAAGGTTGGTGATATTATTAGGACCGACAATCATATTGTTAGAATTACTCCACATAAAGATTATCAGAAAAATTATGGATATGTTGCAGTTGTGCAGGAAATCTACAATCAGAATAATTGTTTGGTGTACGAGCGACATGTTCTCTATCTTGTGAAGAGGAAGGATGTTGTCAAGGAAATGGGAATTATACAGATAACACACGATAGCGGTAAACAGGTGAGACTATGAAGCAGACCATTAATGACATTGTCCTTGCACTGGAAAGTGAAGGGGGATATATTGAAGCAACATTAGTCAATGACCCCGACGGCTCAGGCATGCCTTGGTTCAAAGGAACCGGAAAGCGCGTTGATCTGGAAGGACGGACACTGTTGAAGACAGAGGAACAGAGCTATAACGGACAATGTATCGATACTGCAGAATATTACTCCCCTGCTGGTAGGATTGCCGAAGAGCTTCTTGCTCTTGCTCCCTTGGCGACAGAGGTCATGACGTTCTCCTTTAAGGAGTGGACAGGGACGCGCACCTATGGAGGGAATGCCATCGCAAGATATTATTCCCGCGTTGCAGAGCGTACAAAGTGACGGTGGGACGGTTCCATGGCATGGTCTGGTCCCAGTGCAGCGACCAATTAACCCCCCGCGACATCCGTCGGCATGTGCAGCTTGCCGGTGTGCTCGAACCCCTCTCTGAGAAACCCGGTTGCACAACCCGCACGCGAGACATGCCCAGGCAAAAGCTCGAGTACTTTGTCACGGCAGCAGTTATTATTGGAGATGCATTCGAGGATTTGGCATGTCTTCTGCAGCACGGCTATCCTCAAACCACGTATGACCTTGCCTACCGTGCACAGGCAGATTCCAAGAAGAACAGGAGAGGAGGTCGCACAAACCAGGGAATTATCGAGTTCCTTTTCCCGATTGTTGTTACACAACTCGTCACGAAACCCGGGACAACCCCATGTATTGCTCGACAGAATCTCAACAGTCATGGGGCAAACAACTCCTGAAGATACAATCTGGCTCCAGCGTCTGCAGAATCTTGCCTTTGCAATGAGCGGACATCAGCAGCGCCTCTTTACTATTGCCCCCTTGTCGAATATCCCGGAATATTATGCTCACCGATTATCAATTGCCGAAAAACCATCAGATGTGTATCATAACCTTGAGATGGTGCAGAACTATCCAACGCTGCGTCAGATGCTGGCTATGGAGAGTAATGGGACTTTAGCTAAGCAAATGGTGACTCTCTACACAGGGGTAAAGGCAAAGCAACCGAACATGCCCTGCGGCATGATTGCTGACCTTATTGTCTGCTCACTCTATCTGCAGTTCAGCTTTTCCCGGACGGCAAAGATAGTCACATAGTTTTCCATAGCGGTGACTCGTTTGGCTTTTTGTCCAGCAATCTTTTTATAGCGCACCATTTCTAGGGCACTATGCTTGTCGGCATCGTAGGAAAACCAAGCTGCGGAAAAAGCACTTTTTTCAAGGCAGCGACACTGGCTGAAGTGGAGATAGCAAACTATCCATTCACGACAATAAAGCCCAACCATGCAGTCGGCTATGTCCGCGTTCCGTGCGCTGCCAAGCATTTTGGGGTGCAATGCAATCCCCGTTTTGGCTACTGCGTTAAAGATATCCGTTTTGTACCCGTTGACCTGATGGATGTTGCAGGTCTTGTTCCGGGTGCCCATCTCGGCCATGGCATGGGTAATCAGTTTCTCGACGACCTACGACAAGCAGACGTACTTATCCACGTTGTTGATATCTCTGGCTCTGTCAATGAGAAAGGGGAACCAGTCCAACCGTTAAGCTACAATCCGGAAAATGACATCCGGTTTCTGGAGACGGAGCTGAACATGTGGTACCTCGGCCTTATTAAGAAAGGCTGGGAGCGCTTTGCCCGCCAGATTGTGCAGGAAAAGAAGGAGATCCACAAGGCGCTGGGTGCACAGCTGTCAGGACTCAAAGTCTCTGAAGACCTTGTCAAAGAAGCTATCCAGAAACTCTATTTGAATCCCGAAAAGCCGCATGAATGGACGGAAAAACAATTGTTTGAGCTTGCAGCATATCTGCGTGCCGTGTCAAAGCCAATGCTCATTGCCTGTAACAAAATTGATGTGCCTGGTGCAGACAAGAATTTCACCCACCTCAAGGGAATGTTCCCCCAGTACCTCTTTATTCCCTGTTCTGCAGAGGCCGAAGCTGCTCTGCGTGAAGCTGCACGGGCCGGGCTCATCTCCTACCTGCCCGGCGACAATACATTTACTATGCATGAGGATAAACTCTCCATGAAGCAGAAGAGTGCACTCGACTTTATCAGAAAAAATGTGCTTGTACCATTCGGGAGCACTGGTGTTCAGGAAGTTCTGGACAAGGCTGTCTTTGATTTCCTGAAATATATGGCCATCTTTCCCGGCGGCATCAATAAGCTTGCTGATTCAGATGGGCGGGTGTTGCCAGACTGCTTCCTTTTGCCGCCAGCGAGCACAGCGCTGGATTTTGCTTATCGGTTGCATACTGACTTGGGCAAGAATTTCATCCGCGCGATTGATGTGAAAACGCGCCGTACGGTCGGAAAAGAACACCTGCTGCAGCACTGTGATGTGATTGAAATTGTAAGTGCGAAATAATGCGGCTAATATGAAACCATTGCTGGTATCTATGCGAATAATTTAAAAGGCACGACTCCATGGAATCAGTATGGAACCGCTTGCGCTTATCTTTGTGGCTATCATTGCATTTCTGACGTTTGTGGCCGTCTTGATGTATTTTGGGATGATCCCATGGGCCAAGGTGACAAGGCGTGACAAGGAATATCTCCTTTTAATCGTCGCTGGTAGCGGGGCCGTGCTCTTCTGGAGAGGGATATGGAATATCGCTGACATTGTGCCCGTTGTCCAGAATCCATTTGTTTCCCTCTTCCTTGGATTAACAATACTTACTGTGACTGGATTTTTGTGGCGGGAATTCTAATAGCAAATTGCAAAAATTTTCGAACTGTCCATAGCAATTTACTATTCTAGTGAATCCTACCTTTTTTCGATAAATGATGAGATTCACTATAATCATTCCTTCCGCAGCTTGTCAAAGCTCGACGTCAAATCAATGACATATTTCCCTTCTTCCAGTTTGTACACGAGGGGTTTTTCTTTTGAGAACAGATTAACGAGATCGAGTTCGAATTTCCCTTCCTGTAGCACGTTGATGGATTCAAGGTCAAGGACAATCGGATTCTCCTCTTCGGGGTCCTGCCCAATGATTTCATAAATATCTTTCTCTATCTTCTGTTTTTCTTCTACAGACAGTGTCGGCGGGAGAAGCTGCTTTGCTTTTTCGAGCGCACTCTTCTTGATGTAAAAAAAGAGTCGGCCACCACAGGTGCAGCCCGCTAGAATTTCTTTAGCCCCGTCATCGTACAACGTGCTGCAACGGACGCATTGGTGTGGCATGGTTATCGTTTCTTCTTCCTCCTGAGTGGTTGTGTCAGGAGTTCAATCTTGTTCGGATCCTTCTTGATTTCTTTCACTACTGATGCCGGACCGATGATGGTAATTCCTGTTCTATCACCCAGTAGGAGGTTGATGAACAGTTTCCTGAGGTTGTCGAGCGCCATTTTGTTCCTCATATCCGGGAAAATCACAGACAGCTCGATGCCCTTGAAGTCCTCATCGATGGATTCCATTGTCTGCTTGATGAGATCTGCTTCCTCTTCTTTGCGCAGCCGTCCTTCAAGCACGACAATCTTGTTTTCTTTGACCACATTCAACAGTTTGGAAATCCGTTTCTCCGATGTGAGATCCTCGATTTCCGCATACGGAATAAACTGTAGGGTTAGCATTGTTCACAGACCTCTTTTTTCCACGATTTTGAATAATGCATCGTAAAACTCAGTCAGGTTATTCCCGTATTTTGCGCTGATGCCTACCACTTCATATTGCGGGAAGGCGGCTCGCACACGCTTGATGTCTGCTTTCTTAAGGTCTATCTTGTTTGCGACGATTAGTACCGGTATATTCCGGGCAGCAAGATTACCGATAATGGTGATATTTACCTGCGACATGGGGTCCTTTGTTGAGTCAAGCACGACGATGACGGTGTCCATATCATCCAGCCACTTGATGGAATCGATGACACCTTTGGTTGCTTCCTTTGCCCTGCGTTTTGCTTCCCTCTCATTCATCCCATACTTGAGGAAATCTTCATAGTCTATTTTTGTTGCAATGCCGGGTGTGTCGACTAATGTAAAGGAAAGCTGCTTTTTTCCAGACTTGATTGTTATTTGCTCTTTGACTTGTATTTCCCGTGTTTCATGGGCAATATTGGATACAACACCCATATCCTCGCCAAGGCATTCCTGGCAGATGCTGTTAGCCATTGTGGTTTTGCCGGCATTGGGTGGACCGTACAGGCCGAGCTTGATGTTTGTCCTTCTCTGAAATAGAGAATTCAAGAATGGGAAAAAACGTGCGATGAAACCACTCACTGCCATGCTCTCTCAACCCCCGTTTTATTCATGCAGTCGGCACTATTTATAGTTTTTGGTGAAGGGCTAGAATTCACGCCACAAACTCTTTTTCTGTCTTTATCTCTTTGCCGTCAATGACTGCACTGCGGACAACTTTCCCTTTCCGTTTTGCATGGATGCGAGCAAGGGCCATGTCATGTTCATATTCCTTAGGGATAATGACGTCGGCGATATGAAATGTATGTGTGATGGTAGCCTGCTTGAACGCGCCCTTGGCGTCAAATGCCACGTCCTGTAAAAACACATCTTTTAGTGGGCTGGAGACAGTAAGGGTGCAGTATTTCATATCATACTTCCCTTTGGGGTTATGAGGTGCTGTCTTTGTCTTGAATATGATACCATTTCCAGTGACATTGAGCAGAAGGTATCCTTCGGTGCCATAGCTCGTTACCCATTGCGCCAATGTCTTCGGGGTCATGGTCTGGTCGATATCGGCACAGAGATACCCTTTCTTTTTGCTTAAAGAGAATGGCGTATCCATCTGCCTTTTCAGGAATATCTTGCCATGGACCTCCACCTCGCCCTTTGCGCATTCCCCAATCATTGCCAGAAAATCATTGACATATTCAAAACTCGTGACTATCTTCGCGGACGTACCATTTTTGATGGTCACGACTGCCTTGGGTGAATATTCTCCAAGACTATAACGGACGAATTGGCTATGTACATGGTCGTCGCCCTTTCCCAAGAATAGTTTGCGGATGAAATTCATAGTGTCCTCTGGAGAAAATGCGCTTAATAAACTTTGCTAATTATACTTTTCCACACGTCCGATTGAAGACAGAAACTGTTCGAAAGACTGTGCATCCATGCCTGTGCTGATAAGTTCCCTGAGTCGCTCTCCATGGCTCATTATAAAATGCTCGTTATAATAAGTATCTACTCCTTCCTCAAGATAATCCTCTAGAGTCTCCGCACGTGTATATGGCTTATCCGGGCGATAAGTTTGCCGGACTGCTTGGATGATTGCATCGCTTGGCTCGAATGCATAGGTGTTTTTTCCCAGTTGTGTTATGCCAGTCAGCTCCACCAGATAATAGCCACCAACCGTATTTGGATGGTTATATGCAGTCAGCAATACTGTGGGGAAAATGGGCTTCTCCACTTTGATCCAGTGCTCGCATTCAAATCCCCATGACCACTTATCCACTGCAAGGTCAACAGCATTAATCTGTGCCCGTGCAAAATAATCCGTTGCCAATGCTTTGGCGATATCACGGAACATGTATCGTTCCGGAAGCGGCCTGCTGCTGCATTGCTCATGGGATATCATGCGTGAGAGGAGTGTCCGTTGTGCTGGCCATGCCTTTTGTGTCTGGTAATAGTGAAAGAGCTGCACAAACGGCCCTGCATGCAAGGGAAAGGCGAACGTGGCTTCTTCAAGCAGGTCTGCCATAAGTGGCGGTGCGTGGGTCTTGCATAATGCGATTGCCTGTGCATAAGGTTTGTATGCATCGATGTCATCAGTCCCGACGTGAATGTGGGTAGCCTTCACCAGATGCTGCCGTGCCGGCTCAATCTGCTGCTGCAGAAGAAGGGTTTTTGCTAGTGCAAGATGAGCATCAATCCGGTCATCCTTCTCCGTGACAATCGTTAATACTTGTTCATAAATCTGTTGGGCATCCCGTAACCGATTGTCTTCCACGGCACATTCGCCCAGCCGCAGTAGTGCACTCTTTTTGTATGATTTGTCGCTCGCAGCGGCCATGAGATATTTCTGTTCTTTTTCTTTTTTCCCGACGGCTTTTGCGTACAGAGCTGCCCTGAAGGCCAGTTCCCCTTCATGAAGAATGTCAGAAAACCCGGCAAGGAGCGCATATGCATTACCGATGTCCCCCTTGTCAGACAGGATATGGGCCCCATGGACCACAAACCGTTTGATTGCATTCTGGTCCCACGTGCGGCAGACGTCATCAAGTGTTGTTGCGCCCGCCAATTGTGCATAAAAAGAGAGTTCATCGCGTCGTTTTTCCTGTGCGTAATAATGTTGTAAAGTGGTTATGCCGGCACGGAGTTTTTTCCGCTCATCCTCACTCAGTTCATCTCCCATGGAAATATGATGGTGCAATGGGATTTAATACTTTGCCTGAGTCCTCCCAGAAAATAATTTCATACCATCTGCTTGACCATGTAGGGGCCTTCCCTGCTGTAGCCGAGCTTTTGATAGTATCTCCTGACCCCGACGCCGCTGATGACAACTATCTTCTTTTTGCCCTTGCTGAGGGCAAGCTCCTCTGCTTTTTTCAGCAGTTCTTTCCCCCAGCCCTTATGCTGCACGTCACCCTGCTGTCCAAGTCCAAGCGCGTGTCCATACACATGGAGTTCTCTGATGAGTGCAGTCTCCGTCGTTATCTCATCCCGAAGCTGTGTCGATGGAAAACGGACCCTGCAGAAACCAAGCAATGTGTCCTGTGCTTCAGCGGAGATGAAATGCTCCATGCCTCCACCGGCCTCATAAGAACGCATGACTATCTCGGCGCCGGACAGGTCTCTGCGATGTCCCACTTCCCTGCACCGGATGCATCTGCACCTGAGTCTTTCCCGCTGAAGGACGTGCTCAATGTATTGCCGGAGGTTTGTCCTGTCAACTCCAGCAGTCGTCCTGTATGTCGGGATATCACGCTGCACGCGCATGATGCGGCAATATTCAGGAATGGACGGTTTGAAATGTGCAATCATTTCTGCAGCCTGCTCTGTTGAGAGCGGCATATATCTCCCAGCCGTCCATTGTGCAAAGAGTGCTGTGCCGGGCATAACCATGCATGGGTACAATTTGAGCATGTCCGGCCTGTAGGCTGGATTATCAAAAAGCTCATGCAATCCTTTCTCTTCCATCTCCTTTGTCACGCCGGGCAGCCCGAGCATGTAATGTCCATTGAGCTTGAATCCAAGATCACGGAGTTCTTTCATGGCGCGCATAGAATCAGTTGTCGTATGTCCCCTGTTTGTGAGCGCAAGTGGCTCATCATAAACACTCTGGATGCCCAGTTCAACACGTGTGCAGCCAAGATGCAGGAGCCAATTACCTATGTCTGCGGATCCCCAATCCGGCTTTGTTTCAATCGTCATACCGATGCATCTGATGGCCGCTTCTTCGTTCCTCTCCTGTTCTGCTTTCAGTGTGGTTATGCCACGTTTACATTGCATGATACGCTCTTGAACTGCTTTGGTGCGCAATGCATCATGTACATCGCCGGGCAGAAGAAAGAATTCCCTAAATGCCGAGAAATCAAAAACACCTTGTGGAAAAAAAAGAGCTGAAAAGTCATTCATTGCCTTGAAAACATGCAGTGCAAAATCTTCTTGATAGTCCCGCGGATAGGAAGGGAAAGTGCCTCCCATGATAATAACGTCACACTTCTCCGGGGCGTGACCAGTGACAATGTATTGCTCAAGCCGATTGAAGACCTGCATGTAGGGGTCATATCCTGCGCGGATGCCACGCATCGTTGCCGGCTCCTTGCCTGTGTAACTTTGAGGTACATCACCAAAGACGCTCCCGGGTCCTCCCGGGCAGAATGTGCATCGTCCATGAGGGCATGGATATGGCTTGCTCATGACGGCAACTGGTGTCACACCAGAAATGCTCCGTACCGGCTTTGTCAGCAGGATAGACTTGAAATAGTGTGCATCTGCTGCTGGTGCATGGAGATAGATATCAATGTCTGTGGGCACTTTTGCCAGTTTGTATTTCTTTGCAAGCTCCATCTTGAACAGGGAGAGTTGTTGCTTGGGCAATGGTTTTTCCTTCAGCGTGCAAAAGAGCTCATCATAAAAAGACATGCAACCGAGTGGTAGTGAATTATTTATAAAGATTCGTACCGGTAGGCTTAAATAAAACCTGGGGGTGGTGAGTGTGGGTGATCATATGGGTCTTGACGATTTACTTGATGACGCAAAAAGGTCCGGCAACGAATTTTTGAGTCGTAATGGTAACATATTCTGTGCTTGCTTCGGTGCAGTGTTCGGTGGCATCAATGGTCTGACTGCATATGCCCCGCCAGACCCAGTTGACGCGACGCTGTGGGCTGGCATGTGGTTTGGTGCGATTTTCCCAACAGTGGATTGGATGGTGCTGCGGTACGCAGGCCAGGATTCGCCTGATAGGACCAAGAAACTGTATCTGGAAAAAGGGCCTGAAAATGTTGCGGCCTTTGTCGTGCCGTATCTTGCTGTATCAGGCGGAGTGTATATGCTACGGCGGGCAGTACTTGGCTAACTGTTTTATCTTCTTTTGGAATATTCTTCGTTGTTCAGGGAAACGGCGCGCAGCAGCAGGATGGGGTACTTCTACGATGACACGTCCACGCATGGCTGGATGTGTCCGAAGCGCTTGTGCGATTTTTCCCATGAGGACAACAACCTTTGGATTGATATGATGTACCTGCTCGATAAGGTATGGCAGGCAAGCAGCAATTTCTGTTTTGGTCGGCATCCTGTTCTCCGGCGGGTAATGCTTGACGACCGATGTAATAAAAACATCCTGCCGTTTGATACCGAGCTGCTGTAACTGCGCTGTCAGAAACTGGCCAGCCAATCCCATGAATGGTTTTCCGGTTTTATCTTCCATTCGACCGGGTGCCTGCCCGACGAGCATAATGCTTGCAGTCTCCGGGCCCTCTCCCGGGACACCGTGCAATGCATGCTTATAGAGCGGGCATTTCCTGCATGCAGCGACCTCCGCCGCGATGGTGCATAATGTGAGCATGCTCTCTGTCAGTGCATTTTGCTATATTAAGATTCCCAGAAGTTTACGACCGTGCAACAACAATCTGGCAGGTGCATGGCAACTTTGATGCAGCACGGCGTAATGCCTTTTTCGCGACTTCAAATTTGTCTTTGGTGATGCCGAGCGTCATGACTGGTTGTCCCTCATGGACCTGCGCAGCACTGCTGATAGGCTTGCCAAAGCTAGCCTGCATTCCCGTACTCATACGGTCTGCACCTGCTCCGGATGCCAATGGATTTTCACGGAGAACATGGTGGGGATAAACACGGATTTTAAGATGCCAGCCAGTCTTGCCGATTTCCTTCTCCAGCAATCTGTTGCTGGTTTGTCTGGCACTTTCAATTGCATTATGGCGGATCTGCAACGCCTTTTTTGAGATGAGGTCCACGACGAGCGGATACAGGTAGACGTCCTTCTTTGTCTCCCCATTATCAAACCGTGAAATGACGCTGTGCGGCCGGACACGGACATAATTCTTTTCTCGGAACTTTGAAATCCGTGTATATGGTCGTTCCAGCTTCCGGTACGCGACTGCCTTGCGGATTTTTGCCATGTGTAAGGTGATTTCTGGATTGCTTTATAAACTTTACTTCGCCGGGAGGCCGAATCTATATATACCAGCGCTTCCCCGGGCTGAACAATGAAATACGATGTCTTCGGTATAGGGAATCCATTGATTGATGTCATCGTGTCAGCCGATGAAACAGTCTTGGAGACGTTCAATGTCCAGAAAGGCAGTATGTCGCTCATCGGTTTTGATACAGCAACGCTGGTCAAGCAGCATCTGCAGTATCATGCATTCAAGAAGTCTGCCGGTGACTCGACGGCAAATACGCTTGTCGGCCTGAGTCTTTTGGGAAACAGGGTGGTCTATGCGGGCAAGGCAGGCAACGATGCAGATGGGGCACTCTTTGAACAGGACCTCCGATCATATGGTGTTTTCCCTGACCTTGTGCGGGCAGAGGACATGACAGGTAGCTGCATGAGCATTATCACAGATGATGCGCAACGTACCATGCTGACATACCTCGGTGCGTGCCTCTCACTGCAGCAGACTGATTTAGTGACCGGGAACCTTGAACAGAGCCGGTTGTTGCACCTGACAGGCTATCAGCTCGAAGAGCCACGGCTGCAAGCCACGGCGTTGTACGCAATGGGCATTGCAAAGAACCACGGAAAACCGGTCTCTGTCGACCTCGCCGATGCGCATCTTGTCCGGCGAAACAAATCATTGCTTGCACGGGTGCTGACAGAATTTGCAACCATCGTCTTTGCCAACAAGGACGAAGCAGTCGCCTACACAGATAATGAGAACCCTGCTGATGCCGCAAAGATCTTGGGTACATATGCACCTATCGCTGTGGTGAAAGATGGAGCAAACGGCTCCTATGTCGCCCATCAAGGCTTTGTTGTACACGTCCCAGCTTACCGTGTTGCTGCTGTTGATACAACGGGCGCAGGAGACATGTATGCTGCCGGCTTCCTGCATGCTTACCTTCATGGAGCGCTGCTCGAGAAGGCGGCTCGTGTCGGGTCATATCTTGCGGCAGAAGTTGTCCAGCTCTATGGGTCACGTCTTCCTCTTGAACGGAAAGAGCAGTTGTGTCGCGCTGTGCAGCAACTGCTCAAGTAATTATTCCGGGTTTTCCATACCATGACTTCGCGCTATCAAATCTGGTAAATTTGTCTTGAAGAAATGATTTGCTCTGGGGTTAATTCACCTTTCCAGATCTTATCAAGGTAGAGTCTATCCATGTAACCATCTTCTTTTTTGCGTAATCGATACGTAACTTCGTTAAGAGTCACATCAATCCAGCTTCGGCTAGCGTGGTCAACCCTTTCAAAATGTGGTTTCACTTGCTCAAGTGTCTCTACAATATGTTCCGCCTCTTGTTTAGAAATCGCTCTCATCTTTTCTGCATATTTGCAGAGATTCTGTACGTGATAGGATGGATCTTGTACAATTAGGCGACAAAGTTCTTTTGTTAAAGTTTGAGATGTATGGGGAAAGCCATTTTGAAGTCCGTTCATAACCACGACATTATTGTGTAAATCTACGCAGTACGTTGCTTCCAAAACATGATTAATGACCTCAAACAAACTTTCCTGAAATTCCTTCTGCACTTTTTCAACGACAGCGAATTTAACTTCGGCCTCGCTTTTTCCATCCCGATGTTGATCTGGATATTCTCTTCTAAGCTTCATATCAGCGGTAAACCAGAATCGCGCAGATGGTGCTAAAATTCTTCGCTTTTTATATAATTCCCTTATGCTTTCATCTGAAGCAATTTTACAAACAAGCCCATAAACTTCCGGGTCAGTAAACATTGCGGCTCCGGCCATGATCTTATAGGCAAGAATTCTGTCCACATCTTTACGAGTCGGATTAAGCGCAACTTGTTTTAGGTCGCGTTTTCTGGCAGGAAATGCCTGATACGATAATGACTTCATGGCAGCGTTACGCACATTTATCATTTGAGAGGTATCCCCTCGAGCAACTTTCCAAAGACGGTGATAAACAGCATCATTATGAGCTGACAGTGGGGCCAAAAATCTAACCGCTGCTATTTGTTGGTCCATTCCAGCAGATGCTTTAACGGCCACCGGTAGAAATCCATGCTCTGCTTTTGGCGGGATTGCATCCACCGATGCAGCAACAGCCTGCTTCTTAAGGTACATAGCAGGGTTTTCACCGATAAGGACATCCATTAAAGATTTCTTGAGAGGTTCGTGTCCAGGATGACTTTGTTCTGCCAGTACTCGTGCAATGGCATCATCCCTATAAAACAAACCTTGTACTAACCCCATTGGGCCATTCGCCAGAATATAAGCCTCCAAATTCCTTTTTTCTAAATCCCGTGGATCCCAATCGGCCATAAGAACAATGTTCATGATCCATTCATAAATGTTTTGGGCAGCCGGTCGCATTGAAAAGTTCATGGTGACCATCAATTATGTGAGTATTGGCTTCCTTCTCTTGCAAGCAAAAAGGGGATTCCAAGAGGATTTTTTGCCATTAACAGGCAAAAGCACATGCGAACCGATGGCCACGGAGCGCAAGCAGAGGAACTTTTCAATGGGACCGGGCAGCCCTTGAAGAGGCTACGCTCACTTGGGTTAGAGCAGTACTCTCGCTTCGCGCTCGTCGTAGTTCTCTACACGGTATCTATCAAAAAGTACCTCACGTCCCGCAGAAAGTGGTTCATTGATACATCTGTGGCGAATAATGTGGTATTGTTCTGATTGGCACAATAGAAACATCTTTCCGGGTAATGCTCAGATTTGGTGAAAGATTAAATACTGCTTTTTTGACATAGGAAAAAAGGAATGGTTCCAAGGGAGTCGCCTTGCACTCCTGGCAGACCATGATACCCCGGTCAAATTTGTTAAGGGGCAGCATAGCTTCTGCATTACGGACACTGACCAATTCATGCGGTGCCACTGTCCGGATGTTGTCAGCCAGTCGCTGATATGCCTTTTCCAGAATCACGGGAATGTTCGTCAGCCGTACCTCGAACGATGCGAAATAATACTGCTTGTCGCTGAAGCCGATAGTGTGCTTGTCAACAAAGAGGCAGGGGATGACCGGCTTGCATAATTCACAGAGGGACAATTGTCGGTCTCCTTCACCATAGTCTTTTTCCAGCCGCATCAGCTCCTCTTCAAGCCGTCTGCGGCGTGACGGTGCTGCAAGGTAGATCGTATGGAGATACATCCATGAGAAGCACCTATCCTGCCATTCCATGCGCGAATCTGCAGCAGTCCTCCTATAAAAGCATTCACCAAAAGGTTTATAAAGCTCGAAGCTGTAGAGAGACACAGTGCAAAAGAGGTGTATCGCATGAATAAGAAAGGGGACTTAGCACTTTCTGTCAATGCTATTGTCATTGTCGTCATCTCATTCGTTGTTCTCGGTCTTGCTTTGACACTCACGAGAAGCATCTTCAAGTTTGCCGGTGAGCGGGCAGAGTCCGTGATTCCACTGACGGAATTGGAGGCAAAACCGACGCCGGATAATCCCATAACCATTTCTGACACAGTCTCCATTACGAGGAATGGCAAGCAGACGCTAAGCGTTGGCTACTATAACAAGAACGATTATCCTGCAGTCAACGCCAGATTTTCTATGGCTATTTGTCAGGATGAGGATGGGGAGACAATCGATGCCGATAAGAGACCTATAATAACTTCTCCAGCACAGACAACTAAAGCAAGTGAAGCCAAGGGATATAAGATTATTCTCACTGAAAACGGGCTTGAAAGCGGTGTCTATATCTGTACGGTGATGGTGCACAAGGCGAATATTGATGTGACCTTGGATCAGCTCGGTGAACGAGGAGAAGATAAGCCTGTGTACGACACTAAACAATTCTTCCTAAAGGTGACGGCATAAGGTGATCACAATGAAACGACGCATGTCCCAACAACAGGAATTTGAGATTATGAAACTGGTGCTGGACAAATTTCTCTGGCTCGGTTTTGGCATCATGGCATTTGGACTCTACTTCATGCTGAGCGGAGACAATGTGGCAGACGGTCTTTATTACATGATTGCCGGTGCAGTCGTCCTCTTCATCTTCATGATTATCATCGTGAAAGAGTATGAAGTCTTCAAGTAACTCACCAAAAGGCTTATAATTATGGCTGTGGTGGGAGATGAGATGGTGAGCCGATATATTCTTCTGGTGATTGTTGCGCTTGCTTTTCTCATCATGGGTTGCGAAGCACCGGAATGTACATCTGTTACGGACTGCTCACAGAAAGAGCACCAGAAGGCGGCCTGCGTTGACGGGAAATGTACCTATTCACCCATCCCCAAGGAATGCGGCAATGGTCTGTGCGAGAAAACTGCTGAGGAGAGTGTCTGCAGTTGCCCAGAGGATTGCAAGACACCGAAATGCGAAGGGAAGTATAAAGTTGAAAAGCCAGGCCAGAAACCAGAAGATGCAAAAGTCCTTACCTTGTTTTGCGATGATACAACCAGAAAATGCACGATCGGTGTCAAGGTCCAAACACCGCGCCAGTTACGGGAAGTAGAACGGGAGACTGCATTCGGCAAGATGAAGATAAAGGTTGATTACACCGAACCCATGGACTTGAAGAAGAAAGACAAGTTCAGTGTCACGCTGCAGCTCATCGAGTTAGCGCAGGATGTTGCTCCAGACCGAGGCTTGGAGGTCTATCAAATCAGTTTCTTTTCCAAAGATAGGCTGGCTGAGAAGCGGCTCAATAATGTCTTCTTGAAGGAATTGCGTCAGCCCCGCGTTTTCGATATTCCTTTAGCCTTACAGACAGTGCCGGGCCGGGAATTGTTGGCGAGCGTCACCATGCGCGTGGATTATGGCTTTACCCGCCATGATAAAATTTCAGCGACCGAATTCAGAGAAGTGCCAAAGACAGGAACAATTGAATACGACTTGCCCGATCGCGTCGCATTCATTGAGTCCGGGGAACTGTCATGAACAGGAAAGCCATTGAGCTTTCGATGAACTTTCTGGTTATTATTGTCCTTTCACTCGTTATTTTCGGGTTTTCCATCAATTTCATCATGAATATTTACGGCAAAGCAACTGGCTTGCAGCAACGGACCTTTGAAGACCTTGATCGTCAAATAGGGACGTTGCGCTGCGGCACAGAACAGGTCTGCATCGGTGATAAAACAAAGACAATACGACGGGGGGAGTACGATGCCTATGGTGTTCGGATTCTCAATATTTTTGCTGAAGAACGAAAATTCAAGGTCACTATCGTGCCAAATGGGGCAGTCAACAGTCAAATAGATCCGAAATTTGGTACTGAAGGACATGAGCTGTTCCTGCTGCCAGCAGCAGGGCAGGAACGTATCGAGTCAATTTCTCCTGACAAAAGCAGGAACTTTGCCCTTGGTGTGGAAGTGGGTAAGTCATTGGCATCCGGCACCTATGTGGTCGATGTGCTGGCGGGGGCAGAAAAATTGCCCCGTGGAACGGGCTTTGAACCCTACGGCGAAACACCGAAATACAAAATCATCGTCGTTGTTCCATAACGCCTAGCGTCAAGATGAGACTGTAACTTATTGCCATCAGTAAAGCCCACCGCAGTGCAATAGCAATCCAGAACGGTTCGGGGTAAAGCATCACGAGTCTGTCTGTTTCCGGGTCTAGCATCCAGAGGTCATTAGTAAACAGAAGTAAATGAAACAGTGTAAATGCAATGGGGAACGACAGGGAAATAAGCAGTCCAAGAATGGCAATGACACCCCCACCAAGCAACCCCGCCAGCGTCATGATGCGCTGGATGGCTTGTCGTCGTATGGCGAGCAGCACACCGAACAGGACAGTCATCCAGAGACCAAAAAGTCTTTCCCGTTGCAGCAATCTTTTGACATCACGCAGGTGCTCTTTTTCTTTGCTATTGAAGAACAAGGTGGCAATATCACTTTTTTCATCTTGCAGATACTGCAAAAGCTCATCAGTGACATTGTTCACCTCATCCGGTATGAAACGTGCGTAGATGCCATTTTTTTCGTATTGTGCATCATAGAATGACCGGTCAAATGCCACCCACTGTAAAGTATATGAAAAAACAAGGAAGACAAGGAATGCTGCACTCAAGGGCACAAGCATATCTTTCATAATCGCTTAACCTCAATGCTGACTGCCTTCCGGTTTACCCTGATAAAACGTGGGCAGATCGTGTACTCAAGCTTTTCCTGGTCACAGTAAGCAATAACCTTTTTCTTTTCGGCCTCATTGTTGTAGGCAACGATAACATTAATTCCCTTTTTCGTGGGGTGAATGATGTCATATGCAGCTAAATCCCGTTTGATGGCTTCTGCACGCTGATATAACTGCTCATAGCGATCCGATACTGTTTTGAGCTTACCCAGCAATTCCTGTTCGAGGCTAGAGTGGACTTTGCTAATGGAGAGGATGTCTTTGCTCTGGTCGGCCAGTTCTTTTGTTCTGAATGAGATAAAGCCGCCGTAGCCTATATTGATTGGTTTCCAGTCGCTGAAGCTGCCGACCATCATGTCCGCGTGCTGGCCAGAGCACATGAGGCTGCCAATAGAGCCCGATGCGTCCATGATAACGAGCGTCTGTCCTTTGCATTGCTCATAAATCGTCCGGGTATCCTGCTCAGCAAAGTAGCCTGCAGGTTGTGCATACAAGAGACATGCATCATCTGCAACAGGTATCGTGTGGGGGTCTATAACTCCGTCATGCGTTGGAATCATCACTAGATCAATTCCCAACAGTTTAGGGTATGTCTTGAACGTGAACCAGCCGCCCTGGTCAGGGATAAGCGCTCTTTTTTTCCCCGCTTGTCTCGCAACAAAGAGGGCAGTGAAAATGGCAGCATTGCCTCTGGGCATTAGGACGACATGGTCATGCTCGATCACTTTTGCAAGCTCCTTCTCTGCTGCGTTCATTTCTGGAAGGTGGAAGGGATGCTTTAAAATGGTTGCTGCGATAGCTTTATTTATTTCCCCTGTTATCAGCCATGGATATGGTGGGGGGATGAATATGGAAAAGGAGATTGATGGATTAGTACGTTTATTGTGGAAAAGAGACTATTTTGTAAGAGCAGATACTAAGGAGAAAGTGTATGAGCGGGCACTCAGGGATTTATCAATGATTACATGTTGGATTGGACATGATAGCCGTCATCATGTAAATGATTATTCCCTCCAGAATAGGATAGGCACCGAGGTGAAGATTCCTAACGGCGCAAACGCCTATTATGCAAAGGAGGGACGATCTTTTTTCATGGGTAAGAATTCAGAAGGGGACAATGTTTATCATCGGCCTGTTGCAATACAGTTTTATCGAATTTAAGAGAGGAGTAAAATGATCAAAATCGGCATTATCGGTGGCTCGGGGATAGATGATCAGCTTGGACTGGAAAATGTTCAGAAGATAAAGAAACATACACCGTATGGGTCACCATCTGATGTCATTTCACTCGGTAAGCTCGGTGGAAGGGATGTGGTTGCTGTCGCACGACACGGGGACAAACACCGTATCTACCCCTCCAATGTCAACTTCCGTGCAAACATCTGGGCACTGAAGGAACTTGGTGTTACTCACATCATAGGGGCTACTGCCTGTGGTTCATTGCGTGAAGAAATAAAACCCGGGCATCTTGTTTTCATTGATCAATTTATTGATAGGACAACCAGACGCCATCAGACATTTTATGAAGGACATGAAGTCTGCCACATCCCGATGGCAGAGCCGTTCTGTGGGCAACTCCGCGCATTGCTCAATGAGTCAGCTCGCGAACAAAAGCTAGATTTCCATCCCAGCGGGACAATGATTACGATTGAGGGTCCGCGCTTCTCGACAAAGGCAGAATCAAAGATGTTCCGTATGTGGGGAGCCGACGTCATCAATATGACAACTGTGCCGGAAGTCGTACTGGCACGGGAAGCAGGGATCTGTTATGCAGCAATTGCCATGAGCACGGATTATGACTGCTGGCATGAATCTGAAGAGTCAGTCACGCTTGACATGATTCTGGCAACCATGAAGAAGAATGCAGATAGTGTCCGCTTATTGCTTAAGGAGGTCATTCCCATGATTGCTTTTGAACAATGTACCTGTAAGGAAGCGATAAAGACGTCACTCTTGTGAGGTGGAACAATGGACATCAAGGAAAAAATCAGAACGATTCCCCATTTCCCGAAGCAAGGTATCATGTTCCGGGATATCACGACGCTGCTCAAAGATCCGGATGGGTTTCATCATGTTATTCTGCATCTGGCAGAGAGATATAGCAGGATGGATATTGACGTTGTTGCTGGCATTGAGTCCCGTGGTTTTATCCTAGGTGGTGCTGTTGCTGCACTCCTGAAAAAAGGATTTGTACCCATTAGGAAAAAAGGCAAGCTGCCGGGTAAGGTCGTCAGGTATGAATATGAATTAGAATATGGAAAGGACATCATTGAAGTCCATGAGGATGCCATCCGAAAGGGTGACAGGGTTTTGCTCATTGATGATCTCGTTGCAACTGGTGGCACTGCCGGCGCTGCAATCAAGCTCATCGAACAACTTGGTGGTAACGTTATTGAAGCTGCCTTTGTCATTGACTTGCCTGACTTGAAAGGCCGGGAACGGATTCTTCCGACGCCCAGCTATGCGATGGTTGCTTTTGAAGGTGAATAATTCTTTTTCATTCTTTTGTGTAATATCCCCACCGAGATAATTCTTTCACAAAATATATTCTCAACACCATAAAAACAATCTCTCCATTTTCTTGTCATCTTTTTTCAGTTACTTGTGCTGTGAAAATAATCCTTTGTCGTCGGTAGAAAAAAGTACTGAAAAAAATGAAACATTTTTTTCATTGATGAAGTACAACACAATCTATTTAAAAGAATTTTACCATTAAAAGTATGAAAATTGGGGTGATGTGATGGGACGGAGTGGAAAACCAGCAAGTTCATGCGCAACGCTTGAAGCGCAAAAGCTTAATCGGTCATGTCCCCATTACCGCAATGGTGCGTGTGTCCGCCAGCAGCGGATGTGCAACAATAAGGATCCATTCTATGAAGCGTGCATTGTGTTCAAAGGCAATAACACGCTGGGCTTTTTCATGAAGCAAAGGAAATACTTCCAGCCCAATGTGCCTGTGTATGAAGAGCAGAAAGCAGAAGTCCCGCAGGAAGTTACTATTTCCGAGCATCAATGACCTGTTTGTAATGCTCAAGACATTTTCTCATTGCTGTTTCTATGGGATCCAGCGTCACATGATGCGCCAGTTTCTTTGTGCTGAGGACACAATTTGATCTCCCAGTCTTTACCTTGGTCATGAGCTCAGTGAGCGGCATTACTGTAAATGTAAATGTCGGGTCAACAATCTCCTGATAAATAGTAAGGAGACGTGCATGCCCCATTGCCCCTGGATTCGTGATATTATAAATTCCTGTGCAGCCTTTTTCCATAAGACATTTACCTGCGTAAAGAAAATCGTCAATAATGCTCAATGAGTTTTGGACATTGATGACACGCTGGTATTTGACGAGTTTGGTGATAAGGTTGCGGTCGTGCGGTCCCTTGTCAACAGGCATGCGCAACCGCAGTTGCAGTACTGGATATTGTGCAAGCGCTTCCTCTGCCCAGATTTTTGTCTTGCTGTAATAACTGCCAAAATAATTCGGGAGATCGTCTTCTGCAAAGCCATGACCATTGTTGTCCCCTTCATAGACACAGCCAGACCCAACATGGACAAAATGCACTTTCTGTTCCAGGCATGCATCCCTTAATGTCATCGGTCCAACCACATTGGCGAGGTATGTTTCCCGTTGATGATCTTCACACCAGTCGACATTCGGGCGTCCGGTTTTGCCTGCGCAGTTGATGACTATGTTGGGATTATGTTCTTCGATGGCTTCGTGAACTGCTTGCTTATTGGTAATGTCTGCGCGTGACAGTGCTGCATCTGGGAGAGACGCAGTAAACTTATTTCCTATCCATCCATTGCCAAAGATAAGATATTGTGCCATGTGCTTGGGATAGGCTCATCTGTTCTTAATACTTTTGGATGCTGGGTCACATTGAAAATTTCATGATAGCCATCAATTATGTGAGCATTGGTTTCCTTCTCTTGCAAGCAAAAAAGGGATTACAAGAGGAATTTTTGTCATTACTTAATTACCCTCAATGCGAATCGATGGCCACGGAGCGCAAGCGGAGGAACTTTTCAATGGAGCCGGATGCTGTAGAAGATGGTTCTGCACCACACTTTAATAAACAATAATTCAGCGTTGCTCTGTATGACATTCGCAAACGATATCTTCAGCCGGTCCATGGAAAACGTCGGGATGTCTCCCATCGTGAGCATCAGCGAACTGGTCAAGACAAAAGCCAATGAGTTCCGCATGAGGACGGGAAAAGATTTCATCCTATTTCAGCGCGGCGAAGTGGATTTCCCGACTCCGCAATATATCAAAGATGCTGCCCGGAAAGCGTTGGATGACAACCGGACAAAGTATCCATTATCCGGTGGAGAGGTCCCGTTCAAGGAGGCTATCCTGCGGAAACTCCACGACATCAACGGCGCAAATGGTCTGTCATTATCAGATATTGTGGTGACCTATGCAGGGCAGGAGGCACTGCAACTCTCGTTCAATCTTTTCCGCGGAGAGCGTGGTGCTGGCTTCTCCCCGTGCTGGAGTTGTGCTCTGGAAAATTTTGCTCCCTACACAGAAGTGGACTTCACCGAAGTTCCGCTCAGGGAAGACTTTTCAATAGACTGGAAAACACTTGAGCCTGTTCTCAAGAGCGGTATCCGGTTCTTTTATTACAACTCGCCGCATAATCCAACGGGTAAAGTCTTCAAGGAAGAGGAGACAAGGAAAATTGCTGATCTCTGTTATAGGAATGGTGTCTATCTGCTTGCAGACGAAGCATATGAACGCATTGTGTATGAAGGCAAGCATTTCAGCGCATCTGCCATTGATCTTGAAAATATCATCTCCTGTTTTACCTTGTCAAAAACGTATGCCATGACTGGTTGGCGTCTCGGTTACCTTGTGACCCGACATCCGAGGATTTCCCAATTGGTGAAACTGGGCAACTACAGCCAGACCGCGGGGGTTGCAACCTTCCTTCAATATGCAGGGAAGGAAGCATTAGACAATAGGGAAGAGGAGGCAAAGGCTGTCACTGCAATGGTCACTGAGTTCAAGGCACGCAGAGACGTACTCTATGATGGCCTTCGTGCGTCAGGAATAGATGTTCAGAAACCGGAAGGCGCGTTCTATATGTTCCCCAATTTCGGGCGACACATCCCAAAGGGCGTCGAGCATGATAAGTACATCTTCAACCTGCTGATGGAACATGGCATCGCCACAGTCTATGGTTCTTGCTTTGGAAAAGGCTTTGGCGACAATATCCGGTTATCTTTCTCAACGACCCCAGTCCCTGTGATTCAGGATGCCATTGGGCGATTTAGAAAATTGTTTCTGTAAGCAGCTTCCATCAGCCGGACATTCCAGATACCTTGGCCCAGTGTTGCCAATGCTGTTTTCTCTCCTTGTATCTGTCGCTGTAACGCACGCAATTGCTCTGCGTAGGGGTTACGCTGCTCAAATGCAAGCGGGTTTCCATTAATGGTAATGGTTCCCCCTCCGCGCGGGCCCAATGTCCATGTCGCGTGTGCACTTCCTTTGGTGCCATAGATGTCTAATTGGTATGGTGCTTTGTAGAGCACAGAGGTATAGATTTCCACCGACGTATGCCCGAGTCTGAATGCGAGCAATGCTTCCTCATCATTGCTGCCAAATCGTGTATTGCTTGTTGAGCAGACAATGTTTTTGACATCATCATACCCAAGCAGCCACCCAGCCAAGTCAATGCAATGGGTGCCTAATGCAGCTAGTGACCACCAAGGATTTTGGTTTTGACGCCAGCCCGGGTTTGCCGTGAAATCATAGGTCCAGTGCAGACGGAGATGTTGGATATTGCCGAGTCTACCATCACGGATTTCTTGGCGTAACCGCTGGTGTCCATGATGGTGCCTGAGGTGATAACCGACGCCGGCAGTGACACCCTCTCTTGTGACAGCTTGTTCCAGACTACCAAAATCTCTCGAATCTGTGCACAATGGCTTTTCAATCAGCATGTGCTTGCCTGCGTCCGCTGCAGCAAGCGCCATCGGGATGTGCAGAGAATCAGGGGTCGCGATAATGACTGCATCGAGTTCTTTATCAGCTAAGAGTGTAGAAAGATCAGTGAATGCTTTTTTCGCTCCATGCCTCTTTGCAAATTCCAGTGTTTTCTCTTCACTTCTTCCCAAGATGCTCCAGAGTGTCATTCCCGCTTCCTTTACTGCCGGCGCATGCCACCTGTCTGCGACATCGCCCAAGCCAATGATGCCTATGTTCATGGTTAGTAGCTCTCCAACACGGTGTGTGCATGATATGTAGGACGATACTCATGGGTAAGCATAACCTCGCCATTCTCTTGCGGCCTGACGGTTATTACGTTCAGAAGATTGAACACCACTTTTTTATCAAGGCGTTCAGCAACTTCTTTGTCAAGCCATGCGGGCATTATCTCGCTGAAAAAATCTTTAAAATTCAGAATACCACTATGCTTAAGATTTTCTCTCATGGAGCCTTCGCTGAAAGACCAATAGACCTCCCCATATTGCTTCTGCATGATTTTTTCCAGATCAGGTCTCGCAATAATGATGCTCTCACACCGTTGATACCCATAGCTGTCTATGGAAATAACGCGTTCGTAGGCAGTTGGAATGTGGTACATTTTTGGTTCCATTTCCTTCCATTCTCTTTCATCTCTAAAATGACGTCTCCGTTCATTCTCCTCCAGACAAAGTGTGGTTAGATTGGTCGCAATCCCCATGGTTCCCAATTGTGTCAGATAAAGGTGAAGCACCCGTTTGGCTGAAGTGTCAAAGCCTGCCCTAACTTCTGCGTTGTAGACCCGGTCACAATCATTGTTGTATTCTCTGAGCAACGCGGTAAGATAATCGTCTGCCCGTTCTTCTTCAGTCGTTTCATGTGGGTCGTCAACAACCTGCAGCTGATGGTTCTTTTTCATTTTCAGATGGGGTTCAAGCTGTTGTGCTGTGTACAAAATGCTTATGTCACTCATACTGCATCCCTCCGATACAAAACTTCTTTAAACCCCTTGAGCAATTCTTCGGGTCTTTCCTTCATCTTCAACGCATCCTCATGCTTTTTCCATGGGATGAAACCCATTATTTCTGCTCCCGCGACGCGGCGTTGGAGGTACTGCGAACGAGCTGCTTTGCGCGGGACCAAGATAATGGTGTCATGATAGAGGATGGTATTGTGCTCCTTGAACAGGGGATCATTGGTCACTGCAAGTGCTTGATGGGTATCATTGGCCACAACATTTGCTCCGGGGTAATCAGGTAACCAGCCGATGCCATCCTGCCATGACACAGCAAGCGACAGTAATGGGGGTTTTGTCCCAAGTGCCTGCCAATGCTCATGTTGGGGAATAGAGGCACCCGCACCCGGGCTATTGTGAAAGACAACCATGTCCGTTGCCTTCGAAAACGCCATCATCTGCTCAAGGTCACTTTTTAGCTGGTTGTTCTCCTGCATGCTGATGTGCTTGCGGTGGGGCAACACAAAGTGATAGGGCATAAAGGGATATCTGTTTGGCAGCAGTGCATAATCAGTCAAGATGTCATCATACTCATGGATGAGGTTTTCCGAATTAAGTGTCTCAAAAGGGCAGACCTCTGGGGGGACAACATCAAGCTTTTGCGCAGAGAATTGGCCGTAGAGAACGACCATCTCCATGCCTCCGACCAAAACAGGATATTGCTCAAAAGATGCGTCGGCAAAGGCACGGTGCCACGTTTCTTGCAGCGTCTTTATTTTTCGATTGATCTTATCCATTTGTACCAACTCCATCGTTCTTCACCCTTCTTTTTTCATCATCAGAATCACTTTTCTCTTTTAGACATGTATAAATCTCCTCTACTCTTCTGTCTCCACCAATAAGACCATGTCCCCACAGGCAAGAGTATGCTTTCTTTCTATCCGGATAAAGAATTGTCAGGTCATACTGACTGACAAGGTCCTCGTATCCCGGGAGATAGCCTCCATCATGCTGATACGATGTAATAATGGTCATCTCGCTAAAGTGTGCGAGATACGTGCACTCTCCATGATGAGTAACTGCGTTGACTTTCTGTACTCTTTCTAATATGGCGTCCAAGTCATTTTTCATGTTTCTTCCCCTATCTGCAATGTCCCATGCATCCTGAATTCCAGCAATCATAGCTGCAATGATTCTCTTTGGTCTCACTTGCCGCTTGGTGCCTGTCGAGGGCACGACTATCTCTTTTTCTCTTCCATTCTTTTTCTGTCCACACTGCAGGCATCGGTCCATACATGCTTTGATAGAGAAAAAAAAAATTGTCTGCTTTTGCTACTGGTTGACTCCGTGTTGCCGGAGCATGGTGGATGTACCGGCCAAACATGTCGTCACAAAAGGCATGGTACTCCCGTGTGAAGAGAATGAATTGATGCCACACTTCATCGACTGCCTTGCTTGTCATGGGAATTGATTGTCCCGTTGTTTTGATGAGGGCAACATATTTCTTGAATTCACTAAACACAATTTGGTAGTCCTGTTGTGTTTGGAACACCCCCTTGTCAAGTAATTTTTCCTCCAGAAAGGGCGCCTCAAATGCTTCAAGCTTCTCAAAAAAGAGGCGTTCCTCGATGCTTCGTAGGTTGTAATCCTTTGGCCGTACACTGGTTTTATGATTTTCCGTCATGTTGATCACCAATCTATTATTTCTCCATTGCATCGTGAGCATTGGTAATATGATCGCCACCTAGAGTGTGCATGGACATCCTTTTGGCCTTTATACTGCGGCACGCCTAAAACGACCCCCTTGCAATGAGGGCAGTCATAAGCAATGATGTCACTCCACCTGGTATTGTAATAATCAGGCACTTCCGGTCGCAAGTACACGAACCCACAAGCATCTCCTTCGCTAGTTAGTTGCCTACCAGATTTGGGATATTTCAATCGAAACTCTTCTTTCGTCAGCAGGGGAAAATAGTCCTCTTTTTCTTGTTGGCTTAGGAGAGGCCATTGCTTGTACACTCCGTTCTTCCCATAGTATTCGTTCTTCTGCAAGAGTCTCATAACATTTTTCTCAAGGCTGGGAAATGATCCATGCATGGTAACCATGCCTTCTGTGAGCAGCAGTTCCAGCGAACTCTTACTGTTGCGCACCGTTATGGTTACTGTCTTGCCTTTCTTCTGGACACCATACGATGCCATACCGTGCTCAAGTAGAGCTTCATGGACAGAGCCCATGAGCTTCTCTGATAAATCATGGTTGAAGATGCTTCTCATACAGGAATAGTTTCTCCTATGATGTATATATC
>JACQSS010000013.1 GCA_016211195.1 Candidatus Woesearchaeota archaeon | reverse complement strand
GGAGAATGCATTCTCCTTTGTGTCGCTTCTCTATGATGTATGGACACGCTGAGAGTGTGCTATTCGCCTGTGGTTTGACTAAATACCTACAATTCACCGCTATCTTTTTATAGATGGACGAAGTCACCCCTTCATCATGGTTAAAATACTGGCAACAGGAGATTGGCATGGGGATGTCTCAAGACCTATGACTTTATCAGAGCTTGCAGCTCGGGAAGGCGTTGATATGGTCGTTCTCGGCGGTGACTTGGTCAATGCACATAAGGACACCACTAACCTCATTGGACCATTTCTCGAAAAAGGAGTCCCAGTCAGTTTTGTCTGGGGAAATCATGATGGCCCTGAAGTCGCTGATTTCTGGCAGCAATTTTACAAGATCACGAATCTCCATGGCTATGGCCTTGTCATTGGAGACGTCGGCTTTTTCGGCTGCGGTGGCGCCAATGTCGGCCTTGATCAATTCAGCGAAGACGAGATTTTTGCTTACCTTAGGGCTGGCTTCGACAAGATAAAGCATGCAAAACGCAAGGTGATGGTTACTCATGTTCATCCGGCCGGTAGTCTGGGAGAAAAATTCTCACGGTATGTCCATGGCTCACAAGGCGTCCGCAAAGCGCTTGATTTGCTGCAGCCTGATGTGCATCTCTGCTGTCATGTCCATGAGGCTGAGGGCATTGAGGAAACCATCGGAAAGACCCGTGTTATGAACGTGGGCAGGCACGGAAAGATAGTGACCATATAGCCTTTTATACCCTCATTCTCTTGCAGTGCTGATGAAAACACATGTCATCACCACCGCTGTGGTCAAATATGGGGAACTGTACCTCATCGCCAAGCGCGCTCTCACCAAGAAGTTTGCACCCGGCAAATGGGAATTCATTTCAGGTTTTATCGACACGCCAGAAACTGCTGAAGAGGTTATTCTTCGTGAGTTGCGGGAAGAGACGGCGCTGACGGGTCGCATTGTCCGGTCTGCGGATCCATTTGTCCTGACCGATGAGGAAGGACGATGGGTTGTCATCCCTTATCTGATGCAGGTGACAACAGATCGATTAGTGCTGAATAAGAAAGATCACTCTGCCATGAGGTGGGTGCGTGCCGGAGAACTATGTTCTTATGAAGATCTGACAGAACTCAGCGAGTTACGAAAGCGGCAACTTCTGTAATTCGTTACCGTCGCCAGCCGCCCTGCCTTCGTCTGAAAGGCTGGTTGCCGCCTTGCCGTGGACCACGGTTATATCCCCTAAATCCACCTCCCTGTCTCTGTGGATAGGAGAAAAAGACCTTTGGGAACTGGCCCGGGTCTGCGCGTGCAATCGCACCATCATAATGGTGCAGGACTTGCGTGAAAACGTCGCGGTCCTCGATATTGACAAATGAGATGGCAGTCCCGCTTTCACCAGCGCGGGCAGTCCTGCCGACGCGGTGGATGAATGTCTCCACTTCTGCAGGCAGCTCATAATTATAGACATGCGTGACGTGGTCGATATGAAGCCCCCGTGCTGCAACATCCGTTGCGACGAGGATGGGCAGGTGGCCCTCCTTGAACCCGGTGATTGCTTTATCACGCTGCATCTGGCTCATGCCGCCATGCAGGCTGTCTGCAGGGATGTGCTGTCGTTGTAATTGCTCAGTCACTGCCTGGCATGTGCGTCGCGTCTTACAGAACACTAATGTGCGCTGGTTCTGTTCCTTCTTGAGTAAATGCACCAGCAGTGAGAATTTCTCATTTGGTGCGACTGAATAATAAAACTGTGTGAGGACACCACGTTTGCTGGGTTCAACAGCCACACGATGTGGCTCTTTCAGGTACTTCCTGCTGAGCCGGGCGATAGGTTCGGGGATTGTTGCGCTGAAAAGCATCGTTTGCCTTGTGTGCGGCGTATAGTGGAGAATCTGTTCAATATCCTCGATGAAACCCATATCGAGCATACGGTCGCCTTCATCAAGCACTGCATACCGTATCTTTGTCAGATTGAGTCCCCGTCTCGTCAACAAGTCAAGGACGCGTCCTGGCGTCCCGATGACAATATCTGCCTGTGAGGCCCGTTCAAGCTGTGGGTTGATGGAGACCCCACCATAGACGCACAAAACTCTTAGCTGTTTATGGCGTGAAAAAATATGGACTTCCTTGGCAATCTGTTGTGCCAGTTCCCTTGTCGGCGCAAGGACCAGTGCCTGCACGCCTTGTCGTGGCTGGACACGCTCAATGAGTGGGATAGCAAAGCCTAGCGTCTTGCCGGAGCCTGTTTCAGACTGTGCAAGGACATCCTTTCCTGCGAAAATCGAGGGAAGGACCTCTTCCTGGACCCGTGTCGGGGTTACTACATTGTGCTGTTGCAGGAGCCCCAAGAGCTCCTTCGAGATAGTCATTTCCTCAAATTTCATGGTACACCTGTATCAAAGAAGGACTTTTTGATATACGCCTTGGAGGCCTGCCTTCTTTTTAAATCTTTACTCATAGAAAACATACTTTCCATTCTCTTCATAGACAATGGCTCCTGAGAATTCGTCACCCTCTTTATAGAGAGGTGAATTGTATATATTGCCAAGCATATCATTCAATTCTTTCGCTGCAACTCTGTTTGATGAGCCCGGTAAGGTGGCTTCCAAACAATAGCACATGCCGTTATCTCTTGCCTGGTGGATGAGCGGTTTCAGTAAGTTGTCTGCTTTTATGTGACTGAAATCATCCATTAGACTCAACTCAAGTGCGCTTGGCGCTTGTGTTATTCTCCGAAGGTCGGGCAATTCATTTGCAACCGTTTCTTTGTCTGCATTGCACATGAAAAACCCGTATGCTTTTCCATTCATGGTTTTCTGGGAAAGGAGGTAGTATATAAAACTATCTATTTTTTAACCACTGTCTGGTGGTTATTCATTTTTGCAGCCACTCAATGCACGTTTTGATGAATGCTGGCTCGTTGATATATCTGCTGTCCTCGTGCGCCAAGTCAAAGGTGACAAACACAGTCTTGAAATGCTTTGAGTTGCTTACAGCCACGCATTCCAGTGTGTTCCTTACCCCTTCGGGTGTGTTGCGGTGGGGCAGCATGACCATCCGATGCTGGTGGTCATTGGGCTTGACAATGTCGGCTAGGTTCCACAGTCGGAAACGATAATCACCAGTACTCGTGTATCCATGGAAGATGGCCGATAGAAATGCCCATGCAAAAACATTGCCCTTCTCATTGACACCAATCTCAGCGTCGTATTCTGTCCGTACATAGCGCGCATTGAGATACCAGCCCAGGAATTGGTGATTATCGTTCAATCCATTGCGCGTGTCCTGTGCGATGTGGTCGCCTGTGAGCATTATGCTGCGCCGGCCTCTTCTGTCATCGAGATATGTTTTGATGCGTTCCATTTCCTCATCAGATAATGCAGACCGCTTGTCTCCGGTGAACCAGAATATTGTTCTGTACTTGGTCATGGTCCCGAGAGAAGGCGTGCCCATGGTTTTTGTTTCCCATGGTGAATAAGATAATCCTGCCTGTTTGAACCACGTCTCATAGTGCTGTTCATACCGCCTGCCTCCATCATCGTCGACCAGCAGAGTTGGTTGCAGAGCGATGGCATTTGATGCAATGGACAAGAGTCCTGCTGCGAGAAGGGTTTTCATGGTCGCTCTCTTTTTTTCTTTCGGTGATAGAAATAATATGCTCCATTGGATGCCGGCTTTGTTGGAATATACAATGAGCCCAGAGAACTTATCAGGAAAATCTCAGTACTGATAGTGGCCATTTGTCCTATGAGCCACCCAGTATAATATCCCCCTTCCCACCAGAAGCCGTTTTCCTTACAGGCTTTTCGCTCTTCAGGCTGTAGCCGCATGAGTTCGTCCAGATGAGCGGAGAAAAGACCTGCATTGGCGGCAAAAAGATACATCATATAACTCGTCATGGTGCCAACAAGCACCCTATCCACGAGTCGGGCAGCGCTTTGCTTTGGCAGTGCATCCTGTTGCGGCACTAATGCACTCTCTACTTTATCATCGATTGCCATTAAGAAAAAGAGTGGGCAGTTACTTTTATTTCTTTCTGGCTATCATTAGCAAAGCTCCAGAAAACATTAAATATGACTTCTGTCCATGGATGCACACCATGACTGACTGGCTAAAAGTATATGCACCGGCAACGATTGCAAATATTGGTCCCGGGTTTGATGTGCTCGCATGCGCATTGAAAGAACCCGCGGGCGATTATGTGTGGGCACGAAAACGTGAACGGCCGGGTGTTGAAATCCTCCAAATACTCGGTGATTTTGGACAGTTGTCCTATGATGTCAATAAGAATACGGCAGGCTACGCTGCACAGGAAACCATGGCAAGGTATCCGGGAGCAGCAGGCGTTGAACTGAAAATCCTCAAGAATGAGCTTGTTCCTTTGGGATCCGGTCTTGGCACGAGCGCAAGCAGCGCAGCAGCGGCTGCATATGCCACTGCACTCTTGTATGATGCGCGGCTGAATGGAGACCCATCTCTTGAACGAACAGTAAAAAAAGAATTGGTTCCCATCTGCGCACGGGCAGAAAGGATTGGCATCACAACCAGTGTTCCCGGTGTTCAGGTCGCACAGGCAGAGCATTCCGATAATGTCGCAGCGGCGCTGCTGGGTGGTTTCGTGCTCTCCAACAAAAGGTATGCAATGGAGCTTGGAACAATCCCTGCCCTTCAGTTTACTGTGTTCAATCCGTACAAGCAATTGAATAGAGAAACGAACACATATGAACCCTATGCAATCCGGACCGCCCATGCGCGGGCAGCGCTTCCGTACATGGTGCGGTTAGCTGATGCAGTAACGACATTAGGTCATCTCGGCCAACTGGTGTACGCCATCCAGACACAGAATATGCATCTGTTCGGTGCAGCAATCCACGACGCACTCGTCGAGCCAGCGCGGGCCAAGAAACTCATGCCGTGGTATCAGGATGTCCGCAGGACTGCTTTGGAATCCGGTGCGCTCGGCTGTGCACTTGCCGGCTCGGGTCCGAGTTTCTTCATCGTCACGCCGACTATGTCTCCTGTGCTCAATGGAGCGCTCATCAAGACAGTCAATGACGCATTGCTCGCAGCAGGTCTTGAGGCACGTGTCTATACGACACCAGTTGATACTGCCGGAGCACGGAAAGTCTAGGCTTTCTGCACATCCCGGATGATAGTGCTGATCTCATCCAAGTGAGCAATCTGGTTAGCAGTGTAATGCAAAAAATTCTTTTCCCGGTATTCTTCATCTGATGGTTCGGGCAGGCTCGTTAGGAATTCCCTGTTGACAATCCAGATATCTGAACCATTCATGCGCCTTTTCCGAACAAGGTTTTGTTGATCAAACAGTTCAAGAGTCTGGTCCACTGCGCCCGGCACATCGGTGCAGTGGACGTGGTAACCCTTGGCGTTGACTGAATGGACAATTGCTGCCATATCTTCGTCCATTCTATCCCGTCCATACCACCGCCGATTATGGTCTATGCCTTTGATGAAATACTGTGCAAGCAGCTGATTACTATTGATGCTGATAAGCTGTCCAATGTCCCGCATCATTGCATTGGTGATCAGCCGTCGTGTTGATGCTTCATCAAGCCCTTGCTCTTTGACACTGTTCGCTGAGACGGGGCGACCAAACACGATGTCAATCTCCGCATGGTAGTACTGCTTTGCCTCGACAATGGTATCAAGCAGGTATTCGTCAAGATTCCAGATAATATCAAACCAGCCCCGCAGCCTCTCTCTTCTTTTCGGACGGGGTTTCATATAATATGTTATTGCAATGGGGATGATATCGACATTCTCTTCGGGCGTTGCGCAATGCATTGCCAATGAGCTGGTGCCGTACATACCCGGCCGTATCTTGCCGTCGCGTTCTACCCAGCCCTCAGGGAAAATCATGATGTGTTTGTACGTGCGGAGGCATTCTTCAAGATGTCTGAGCACCTGCTTGTTCCTTTCCTTGTCATTGTCGCTGAGGAAAGAAATGCCCAGCCAGTCAAAGAAATGCAGCTTGTAGAGACGATGGAATTTTTCCTTTATCCACTGCGCAGCAGGAATATGCACCTGGTTCTTGTTTTGCACATAATGGTCAATGGACGGGATCATAATGAATGGGTCAAAGCGTGATGGGTGATTGATGGCATAAATGGTCTGCTTATAGCCCCGCTCAACAATGTTTTCAAGCCCGCTATAGTTCACTGTCAGGCGTGACCTGAACGTATTCAGTTCCCGTAAAACGAGGGAGTACAGATAGGGTTTGCGATACACGTCTCATTGTGCCTTTGATTGTATAAAAGTGTGGGGTATATGATGTATAGGCACAAAGGTGGCCGGAAATGATAAGGTATAAAAATATGTAACGCATGAAAAAGAGAATATGGAGATGAGAATTACCATTGAAAAAAGGTATGTATATGCAATCATGACTGTTTTCGTCCTGCTCACCGCTGTCTTCGTCTTTGCACAGGTTGTACCGAAGAATACAGGTGTCTTCCATGCGCTAAGTTCTATTGCTACAACCGATACAGGAGATGTTTCTGTTGATGCCAATAATAACGGCAAGATAGACGCTGCTGAGCTTGCCGACCGGGCGTTGTTGGCTGACAGGGCGACAACGGCCACCACTGCAACGTCTGCCACCAACGCTGATACACTTGGCGGGGTGACTGCATCATCCTATGCATTGAAATCTACTGTGGGAGAAACATGCACCCTTCTCGCTACGGTCACAGCTGGCAGCAGTTCAGTCGTTGTCCCATTGCCAGCCTGTGCAACAGGTGGAACCGTTGGATGCACGCTTAAGGTAGTGAGTGCTGTGGGTGAGCTGCCCTACATTCGCTCGTTTAGATTCAGAGTCAAAGACAATTCGTGGATGTCTGATGCATTGGTGTTTACCAGAACATCATTGCCCCCGAGCTTGAATTTTGCAACAGGTGGATTCGGTGTGTCAGGTACCAATCAACGCATTGATGGAAATCTCGGTGCTGACAATCCTATACAATGTCCCATCTTTGCCAGCAATGAACGAACGGAACTTGTGCTCGGAGGCACTATGGGCTCTCCCAGTTCCAACAGCTTCACGTGCCATTTCTATGTCTGCTCGTAAGAATCACAACAAGGGGTGTGATAGCGAACCCGCCCATGGAAATATGTGCGCAAGTGGATTCATTCCTGTAGCAGATACCTGTATTTCGTGAGGATGTCTTCCTTTTCTTTCCGGTACTGTGCCATTGTCAGGGCAGCTGTCTTCTGCCGTTGCGGGATGTGCACTCCCAGATACGTACTCAGGAAGAGCACCGCTAGGTACGTCGAGCTGCTCAGTCCCATTCCGAGTGAATGGTTAATGACCTCCAGAACCATGGCTGTGCCCATGCTTGCACAGGTGACGTCCCTCACGATGGTGTCTGACGTTCCGGGCTCGTACTTTTTGTCCAGAGATATGAGCTCCTGATGCGCCTGTGTGAGCATCTTCTTCTTGTCACCATCAATGCCTAATTCAGTGCAGACAAGGTCACAGAGGACGTCCTTTGGTGTATTACTGTATTTGCCTTGCTTTGCGGTGTATGCTGCGATAAAGGTGTCGATAGTTCTTGATACTGCCAGAGCTGTGCTGAAGCGCAGTCCGTCTCCGGTGCAGCCGTATCGGGCGCATTTTCCATTCTCCACAAAACATTCAACATGGTATGGCGCTTCGCAAACAGTGCACGGTGCTGCTGGTTTCTTATCCAAGGTATCGCTGCAATAGGTGCATTTCTTATCTGTCACGTTTCTCATGCCCCCCCCAGTAGCAGTTGGCGCTCCTGTTGATATTTCTTCTGCCGTCCTTTCCAGAAAAAGTGGGCGGTCTTGCCTCCAGCATAGGTCCCGGTTCCGATAGCGGAATATAAGACTACATGGTATCCGACGATGCCAAGGCCAAACAATGAAAGAATCGCACCAACAATGTGGCCGGCGCCAAGACCTGCAAAGCCGCCGACACCGGCGGCGGTAGCAACAGCATAAGCTCCCTTCCGCGGCACATGCGTTTTTTCCAGATGGTTCAGTTTTTCACCAACCCCATAATATTGTGGGGTTGGCTCGACATGCATCTCAGCACAGACAAGTTCAGTGATGACGCCGGGCTGTGCCTGCGTGAAGCGTGGGTCCTGCAGTTTCTGTTCATATGCCGCCACAAAAGCATCAATACTCGAGACCTGTGCAACAACTGCCGGGCTGAAACGCGCGTCACCGCAGCCACAATCACTGCATTGTGCATGGGTCATAAAGCAGTCGAGGTGATGACCAGTATTGCAATGCATGCATTCTGCATAATTCTTTGCTTGTGCATCCTTGTCCGGGATGAGTTCTTTGTCACAATAAAAACACAGCTTCATGGGGCGGCGTAAACCTGCGCCTCTTTTTATGTTTTGCAGCCGGTCTTATTGAAAAGGTTATGATGGCCATCACTCCTGTGAGCATTGGCTTTTCAACAAGGTTTTGTGGTCCTAATACTCAATGCCCGCCCGTGCCTTCATCGTGGACGGGTATTTCTTATTCTCAACGAATGTGACAAAATCAGCACGTGCACGCAATTCCTTTGGCGCATGCCGCCCGGTTATATACACATAAGTTGCCTTTGGGACAGCATCAAGAAATGTCAATACCTCGTACACATTGAGCAAGCCAATGGCACAGGCAAGGTTCACTTCATCAAGAATAAGCAGGAATGGTTTCTGTGCAAGTGCGCGATATGCTTCATGCAATCCCCGTCGTGCAAGCGCTTTGTCTTTCTCGCTCGGTTCATTGAGATTGACCCAGCCTCTTCTGCCGCACTGGATAACATTATAGTTCTTCAGCAGATGCTGTATCTTATATTCCCCAACATGCTGCCTACCTTTCATGAATTGGATGACAATTACTTTTTTCCCATGACCAAGTGCCCGAAGTGCCACACCAAAGGCGCTGGTGGATTTGCCTGAACCATTACCGGTGACGAGATGCACTTCGCCTACCTGCAGGCGGGACATGAGGACACCTCCTGGAGAAATGGTTTTTCTTCGCCAGTCTCCCGCTCGATGGTTGTGCCGGTATACAGCACCTGCTCTTCCTTGCTGCCATAGCGGAAAATAGTAATCCCCTTGCACCCTAAGGTGTGGGCAAGTTTGTATGCACGGGCCACGTCTGCGATGCTCGCGTTGTGAGGCAGATTGATTGTCTTTGATACCGCGTTATCCACCTGGTTCTGGAATGCAGCCTGCATGTGGACATGCCATAATGGGTGGATGTCCATCGCAGTGATGAATATTTTCTTGAGCTGTGCAGGCACATCCACATCACGGATACTCCCAGTTCGGGCAATGTGGAGCATCAATGCACGGGAATAGAAGTTGTTTTCATGAGCAACAGTCTCAAAGTCATTGTTGACTTCGACAAGCTGGGCGCCTTCAAGGACATGGCGGACAAATGCCACGCCGAATAACGGTTCAATGCCAGAGCTACAGCCGGCGATGATGCTGATTGTGCCTGTCGGTGCCACGGCAAGCACGGTTGCATTGCGCAGACGCCTATACTTCCGGGCCAGAGAGCTTTTTGCGAAATGAGCAAAGCTGCCCCTGCTCTCTGCAAGGTGCATGGATGCCTTAAGCGCTTCCCGCTTGATAAACACAATAATTTGCTGCGCCAAGGCAAGCGCTTTTGGCGAGGTGTATGGAATCTGCATTCGCACGAGCATATCCGCGAAGCCCATGACACCTAAGCCGATTTTTCTATTGCCTCGTTTCGTGATGGCGTTAATCTGTTCAAGGGGGTAATTGCTCGCCTCCACGACATTATCGAGAAAATGCACGCCCAGATGGACTAATTCCTTCAGCCGCTTCCAGTCAAGGCTCTTGTTGTGCACCAAGAGCCCGACATTGATGGAACCGAGGTTGCAGGCCTCGTAGGGCAACAACGGAATTTCCCCGCATGGATTTGTTGCTTCTATGTCACCTAATGACGGAGTCGGTTGCCTCCGGTTGATCTCATCGAGGAAGACCATGCCGGGATCACCGGTTTCCCACGCATTCGTCACGATCATGTCAAAGACGCTTCTGGCAGATATTCTGCTAACCACCCGATTAGTGCGGGGGTTGACGAGCTCATAATCACTGTTGTTTTCAACAGCGTGCATAAAATCGTCCGTCACGCCAACTGAAATGTTGAAGTTGCGTAGTGTGTCTCCTCGCGCCTTGCACCTGATGAATTCAAGGATGTCCGGATGGTCGACACGGAGGATGCCCATGTTTGCACCGCGCCGTTTGCCACCTTGCTTGATGATGTCTGTTGAGGCATCATATATTTTCATGAAGGAAACCGGGCCAGATGAGACACCATGCGTGGACCTGACCACGTCTCCCTTTGGTCTGAGCCGTGAGAACGCAAAGCCAGTCCCACCTCCGCTCTGATGGATCATTGCTGAATGTTTAAGCGTCTCATAAATGCTCTCAAGATTGTCCTCAACAGGGAGGACAAAACACGCCGCCAACTGTCCGAGTCTCGTGCCCGCGTTCATTAGTGTTGGCGTATTGGGCAGGAATTCCCTGCCCGCCATTGCGTGGTAAAAGTCTTCTTCTGCTTTGCGCGCGTCCTGCTTCCACTTCATGTCCGGAGCTGCAATGGCTTTTGCAACCCGCCGGAATAGCTGCGATGGTGTTTCAATGGCATGGCCTTTCTCGTCCTTGAGCAGGTAGCGTGCCTGCAGGACACGGATGGCATTCGCACCTAATTTAAGGTCATCAACGACACCTAGTGCCCGTGTGCGTTCGCGCTCTTCCTCGCGTCGTTTCCGGTACAGGATGTATGCCTTGGCTACCTTGGCTAATTTGTGCCTGATAAGAATTTGTTCAATCACATCCTGTACATGCTCGACGGACGTTGTCCTGCCCAAGCGGGAGGTGACTTCGCCTGCAATCTCTTTGGCAAGCAGTCCTCGTCGTTCCCCTACACCAATGAAGGCTCTTGAAAGAGCACTGACTATCTTTTCCTTGTCGAACCGGACAATACGGCCGTCCCTCTTTTTGATGTATGCCGGCATCTTCCCTCTTTTTTGCACATTAGTGTTTTATAAATATATAAAGCAATACGAAATCATAAAAACAGGCGCACCCTGGTGTTGTCCATGCGCAAAGCATACACTGGGAAAGGAGATTCTGGGTACACGAAACGGCTTGATGGTAGTAGTGTGCGCAAGGATGATGCAATTATTGTTGCTGGTGGGAAAGTCGACTCATTACTCTCAGCTCTTGACGCTGCGCGATACTACAATCCTGACTATGCGATGGACCTTGATACCGTCGCTGATAGGTTGCGCTATCTTGGAGGGGAACTCTCTGGGGGCATGAAGCAGATAACTTCTTCCGATCTCACTACCTTGGAGCAGCGCATCCATGCAATCGGCGAGCCGCCTGCCAAATTCATCCGCTTTCTGGCGCTGCCTGCAATTGCATTAAACGAATGCCGCACCCGCTGCCGTGAAGCGGAGGTTGCACTGGCACCGCTGTACCATGCGCAGTTCGTACAGAAAGATCTTTTTGCATATGTGAATCGTCTTTCGTCCTATTTCTATCTCCTTGCTCTTGCTGCTGAAACGCGAAAGGTTTAAAAGAGTCCCACGAGTGGGTTGCTTATGCCGCGTTACAGGATTCTCGATGATGTCGCTATTGCAGATATCTGCTTCATCGCTGAAGGTAAAGACCTCAATGAGCTTTTTGCACATGCCGCCTTTGCTGTTGAAGATATCATGATGGATACCAAAACAGTAAAACCACGTGTGGAACGGACTATCAGGCTTGAACAAGACAAAGAAGAAGATCTCCTCTATGACTTCTTGTCAGAGCTTGTTTTTATCAAAGACACGGACGGGCTGGTCTTTTCTGACATTAAAGTAACGATTCAAAAAGGAAAGACGTGCAGTCTTACTGCTGTACTTCGGGGAGAAACATTGGATCCCAACCGACAGACGCTGCGGGCCGACGTCAAGGCCATCACATTGCATATGTTTAAAATAGAGAAGACAAAAACTGGCTGGTTATGCCAAGTCGTTGTGGATATCTAGGAGAGAACAATGGACATAGATGAACACGAGAACCCGAGGGCAAATACCTCGCAGGCGTTGTCGGCTGTCACCAAAAGCAGTCCTGTCACCTGGGATATCCCTACTTCCTACAAGAAGGGGATGCTTGTGCCTGCCCGCATTTTTGCTACACAAAAACTTCTCCAAGAGATGGATGCTGGTGTCTTCGAACAGGTCACGAATGTCGCATGCCTTCCCGGGATACAGAAGCACGCATACTGTATGCCTGATGGTCACTGGGGGTACGGTTTTCCTATCGGCGGCGTTGCTGCGATGGATGTCGACGAGGGCGTTATCTCTCCCGGTGGGATAGGCTTCGACATAAACTGTGGAATGCGCCTCGTGACGACTAATCTCCTGTACAAAGATGTTGAGCCTAAACTTAAGCAGCTGGTTGAGACACTGTTCCGCCATGTGCCGTCTGGAGTCGGTGCCAAAGGTTTTGTCAAACTGACACAAAGTGAATTCAGTGATGTGGTGACAACGGGTCCGAAGTGGTGCATCGATCACGATCTGGGGTGGGACGAGGACTTGGAACGCACAGAGGAGAGTGGCTGCATCACAAATGCCAATCCAGAAAAAATCAGTGATAAGGCAGTTGCCCGCGGCATCAATCAGCTGGGCACGCTGGGATCGGGCAATCATTACCTTGAAGTGCAGATCGCAGGCAATATTTTCGACGAGAAAGTGGCGAAGAAGTTCGGTATCATTGACCAGAACCAGGTGGTCGTCATGCTACACTGCGGTTCCCGCGGGTTCGGTCATCAGGTCGCAACAGATTATCTGCTCCGGTTCAATGCCGCCATGCAAAAATATGGCATTACCGTCAATGACCGGGAATTGGCATGCGCACCTTTCCAAAGCGATGAAGGTCAGGATTATTATCAGGCAATGGCTGGCGCAGCAAATATGGCATTTGCCAACAGGCAGGTCATCGTACACCGCATCAGGGAGTGCTTTTCTTCTGTCTTTGGAAAAAGCGCAGAAGACCTTGCGATGCATCAGGTCTATGACGTTGCGCATAATATCGCTAAAGTTGAGAATCATAAAGTTGATGGAAAAATGCGCAAACTTGTTGTGCATCGGAAAGGCGCAACGCGGTGCTTTGGGCCGGGGGAACCTGAAGTGCCTTCATGCTATGAAAACATCGGGCAGCCGGTCATCATTGGTGGTTCTATGGAGACTGGCTCTTATCTGCTCGTTGGCATGAAAGGCGCACGGGACCAGACTTTTGGGAGCACAGCACACGGCTCTGGCCGGACCATGTCACGGGCTGCTGCAAAGAAGCAGGTGCGCGGGGAAGCGTTGCAGCAGGAGATGGCGAAGCGCGGGATTTTCGTCAAATCAGCGTCTATGCCGGGTCTTGCCGAAGAGGCAGGCTTTGCATACAAGGACATTTCTGCTGTTGTGGATACCATGGAGCAGGCAGGCGTCTCAAAAAAGGTTGTGGCGTTGCGGCCCATTGGGAACGTGAAGGGATAGCTGTGGGCATTCTCCAGCTTTACGAGGGTCTCCAGAAACCAGATACCAACTGTTTATCCAAAGGGGATCCGGTTGCTATCATCCAGAATGCATTTACTGTCTGGGAAGCATTTGCCCGTCGGAAAATCGTCGCATCAGGTAATCGTGTCTACGTGGGGCTCGAAGACTGGCTTCGGCATGGTGCGCCTGTCGCAGCCAGAATCCGTGATGATTTGAGTACAGAGGCACGCTCACTGCTTTCACCGTATGGAGACATATTGCCAGAGGTCATTGCAGGCGATGCTTATTTTGCTTGCGTTAGTCATTTCCCGCCAGAGGATAAACTGCGCCGCTATGCCGGGCTTTTCTACACGGAGTTTTTGCACTTGACAGGAAACCGAATACTCATTGTCCCCCCGACAGCGAATGGTATTGGCTGTTGGGGGGATGGTGCAAAAAAAGGTCGTATCGACCTGCATGCAGTCTGTCCTGGTACCATTGGTCATGGCGCCAAGAATTGCTGCATCATCAATTATGTCTACGCAGAAGATATGGGTCAGCAAGCACAAAGTGGTTTGTTCATCAATCTTGGTCAGTGCAAAAACCTTGGCGACCTCGCGCACGGTGGGCGCTTCATCACGAGCAAAACATGTGAGACGCTCGGGTGGGGAGCGCAAGATGGATTGTATATTCAGATGGGTGTGGCTGCCTTGGTCGGGTCAAGTCAGATGGCGAGTAACGGCTTTTTCGTGTATAGTGGTGATGTACCGGGACTCGGGTCAAAGACTGGCATTGTTACAGGCGCCACGGGTGTGCTTAGTGACTTGCTGCATGATCTGTCCAATGTCCTTGCCAAGCACCCCATCGATCTGTCTTCGATTGACCATCTTTGCGCTGAAATAGACAGTCATAAAGAGCAATACCGGAGGTCACCATGAAGCTCGATACTGTCATTGTCCCACCACATTACATTGAGATTACCGACCCCCTTATTTTCCTTGCCGGGCCCATTCAGGGAGCACCAAACTGGCATCAGGATGCCATTGCATTGCTTCATTCCATGCAGCCCGGGCAGTTGCTTGCATGCCCAAAACGATTTGATGATTCGTGGAAATGCGACTTCGCTGCACAGGTCGATTGGGAAACGTATCATCTCCGTCATGCAGGAAAAAACGGTGCAATTATGTTCTGGCTCGCAAAAGAAGCAGCGCATTATTGTGACAGGGCCTATGCCCAGACAACACGGTTCGAGTTGGCAGAATGGACAACCCGCCACCACCTGAACGGTTCCAAGATTGTCGTTGGCATTGAAAACGGATTCAGCGGCGCGCGATATATTCGTCATCGTTTTGCGCAGGACTGCCCAGATGTGCCATTGTGCAGCACGCTCGAAGAGGCATGCAAGAGCACGATTGCGCAGATAATCAAAATGTCCTGAGTTGTCGACTGTGTGATCAAGGGTTATGTGGTAACATTGATATAACCAGCTTCATTCCCGTCTGAAATGGATGTCTCTATTCGAAAGGTTGAACCCGTAAATCCTCTGGATGAACGCGGTCCCACATACGAGTGGTGCAGAGGTATCCCCGGCAGACAGATCAGCATCTACCTGCGAAAACAGGGGGCTTCCTTTGGAGCGCATTTCCATACAGGCAGCGACCCCTCAAAAAATCCTGAACTGTTTTTTCTTATCTCAGGCAAAATGCACTGCCATTTCCTTGACAAGAGAATCAATGAGTCCCTGGAATGCGTTGTGGAAGGAGGGACCGAACTCCTCATTGTTCCTCTCATTTTGCATTCCATGAAGGCGTTAACTGATGTCGTGTTTGTTGAATATCGCGTAACGGAATTTGACAAGAGTCATACGGATACATATCCTGCTTCGCAATATGATGAATTCATCGCCCGTATATAATTCTCTCCACCTTTTCTCTCCGTCGGTGCCAAAATACAAAAGCTTTATATACCACGACAAAATCCCCAAAGAACACATCTTTAAGAGCAAAGAAGGAGGATTGTGAAGTATGGCAAAAGGAAAACCACACATTAACCTTGTATTTATTGGTCACGTCGACCACGGCAAGTCGACAAGCGTCGGTCGACTCTTGTACGATTCCGGTAATATCGATGAGCAGACCATGCGGAAGCTCAAGGAAAAGGCTGAAGAGCTTGGTAAGGGCGGCTTTGAATTTGCCTTTGTCATGGACAACCTTAAGGAAGAGCGGGAACGTGGTGTCACCATTGACCTTGCGCATAAGAAGTTCGAAACAGACAAATATTACTTCACTATTATTGATGCACCCGGTCACAAGGACTTCATCAAGAATATGATTACCGGCGCATCACAGGCAGATGCTGCTGTGCTTGTTGTCGGTTCTGAAGGGATTCAGGCCCAGACACGGGAGCACGTCTTCCTTGCAAAGACCCTTGGCGTCGGTCAGCTCATTGTTGCATGCAATAAGATGGACCTCGCAAAGTACAGTCAGGCAACCTTTGACAAGCTCAAAGGCGAGATTGTCACGCTCCTCAAGAGCGTCGGTTGGAAGACAGAGACGATTCCTATTGTGCCTGTTGCATCCTTCCTTGGCGAGAACATTGTCAAGAAATCGACCAACATGCCATGGTATACTGGTCCGACATTGCTCGAGACCATCAACCAGTTGAAGGAGCCAGTCAAGCCGACAAACCTGCCGTTGCGCCTTCCTATTCAGGATGTCTATAACATTACCGGTATTGGTGTTGTCCCAGTGGGACGTGTCGAGACCGGGGTGCTGAAGGTCGGCGACAAGATCATCGCAGTTCCGGGTCGTGAAGGAAAAGGCGTTCCAGGCGAATGCAAGACAATCGAAATGCACCACGAAGCCATTCAAGAAGCAGAACCCGGCGACAACGTCGGTCTCTCCATCAGAGGCTTCGGCAAGAAGGATGTTGCACGCGGCGATGTCATTGGTCATCCGGATAAGATACCGCCAGTGGTCACTGAGTTTGATGCACAGATTGTCGTGCTGAACCATCCGACCGTCGTCACTGCCGGCTATACACCGGTCTTCCACATCCATACTGCCCAAGTGGCATGCACAATCGTGGAAATCACCAAGAAAATCAATCCCGCAACAGGCGAGACATTGCAGGAGAAGCCGGACTTCATCAAGAACGGCGATGTTGCAATCGTCAAGGTCAAACCGACCCAACCTATTGTGATTGAGAAACAGGCTGACAACCCCAAGATGGCGCGCTTTGCTGTCCGTGATAGTGGAGCAACCGTCGCAGCAGGGATGTGCATCAGTTATACGGTGAAGCCATTAGCATAATTACGGTAAATAAGTGTTTACCGTAAAACTGTGGGTGAAGGATGCAAAAAGCACGCATAAAGCTGGCAAGTACGGACATAGAAAAGGTCAACAAGACCTGTGCGTACATAAAGGACATAGCAGACAAGACAGGTGTCACTATGTGCGGGCCCATCCCTTTGCCGACAAAGAAGCTGAAGCTCACCACGCGGAAGTCGCCCTGTGGTAATGGAAAAGCCACATGGGAACGCTACGAGATGCGGATTCACAAGCGGTTGATTGATCTTGGCGTTGATGAACGTGCATTGCGCTTGGTCATGCGTGTTCCTATTCCAGAAGGCCTCAATATCGAGATTGAGATGATGGAATAAGTTTTCATCTTATGGATGCTTCCCCAAATGTCACAATCGTGCAAGTAAAATCACCTGTGCTGGCAGCTGTTACAGACCAGACAGGATACGTTAAGGCAAGAAATCGGGCTGAAAAAATTTCTCAGGAACATGGCCTAACAGTAGCCGATATGCCAATGATAATTCAGGCTATGACTGCTCACCCAGAAG
>JACQSS010000012.1 GCA_016211195.1 Candidatus Woesearchaeota archaeon | reverse complement strand
CAATGGCCGTAATATTTTTAAACAGCCTGACATTTGTCTCTGTATGAAGAGATTTCTTGCTTTCCTCGGCGTTTTGTTTTCCTTGGGATTACTTGGTTTGGGTGCGCTTGCATATTTCCTGTACTCTTCATTTTCACCGGCAGCAGGCATTGTCTATATTGAACGGGGACTTGTTGAAGTCAATCTTGGTAAAGGATGGCAGCCTGCAACCAATGAAATGGATGTGAAGCAGGGTGCTCTTGTCCGTACGGGTGATGGGGAGGCAACCATTGTCTTGCTTGGTGGGGAATTGCTGCACCTTGAGCCGCATACCGAAGTTGGCTTGACTCATGTTGGAAAAAAGAAGATAGACCTCACCCAAGCAACAGGAGAGACCTGGAACAAAGTGACGAAGCTCTCGGGCGTTGCTGAATATACAATCCAGACACCCACGACCGTTGCGACTGTCCGCGGCACAGAGTTCCTGCTTGCACAGGATGAAGTCAATGTCTTTGATGGGGATGTCGAATACCGAAACAAGAAAAAGGCGCAAGCTGTCCGGGTAAAGGCGAACAAGCGCGTGCGGGCAGATGCCATGATAGAAGAAGATATCCCTGAACAGCGGCGCGCGCGTCACCGCCAGATACAGGAACGGGATGTTAATGCGTTGCGACGCGAGCGGGCGAGAGAAGTGCAGCGGAAGCTCGTCATCATGAGCAAGGTCGGCATAAGTGAAGAGAAAGTTGATTATCTGCTGACCAATGTGGATGCTGGTGAGATGAACGAAGACGAGGTCTATGAAAAGATTCCAGCGCCGCTCAAGCCGCAGGTCGAGCGAATTTATCGGCTGACCAAGCAAATCAAGGCATTGACGCCTAAGGAAACAGCTGTGAAAGAGCCAGTAAGGCCGCGTTCTGCTGATACCGAAACTGCTCCAAAACCAGTCGTCCGACAGGAATCCGTCACTCAAGAGATATCATCTGCCAAATGATTCAGGACAAGGGTAAGACCTATCACTGCATGTTTCTCGGGCTCGGTGTCGCGTCAATTGTCCTCTTCCTTTTTTTCTTCGGTGCCTTCAGCTCATATCAGGCACGGCTGCATGATACACTGTTCGGTGGTGGCCATCCTCTTGATAAGATAGTCATCATTGCAATAGACGATGCCAGCCTGCAGGAACTCGGGCGGTGGCCGTGGGACAGGAAACTTTTTGCAGAGCTTCTGCCCAAGCTCAGGCAAGCAAAAGCAGTCGGTATTGATGTCGTGTTCTCTGAGCCATCCAGCAACGCTTCGGATATGGCTCTTGCAGAAGCTATCCAGAGCAATGGTAATGTTATTCTGCCTGTTGAATACACGGGGTTTGAGGTACAGCATGATGTCCTTGTCGGCACCAAGGCGCTCCTACCCCTCTCCATGCTCAAGCCAAAAGGACTGGGAGTTATCAATCTCGTGACTGATGCAGACGGAGTAACAAGGTCTGCCAATACAAATATTCGGGGACCATATCCGTTGTTTGCTGAAGCGATTGCGAAACAGGTCGTCACGACTGATGTTCCCCGTTCCGGGCACCTGCTTATCAACATGCTTGGCCCGAGAGGCACGTTCAGGACACTCCCGTTCAAAGATGCGTTGCATGCAGATCCAACACAGTTCAAGGACGCTATTGTCTTCATCGGTGCGACTGCACCAGATCTCCATGATGATTATCTGGCACCGGCATCTGGAGGGACACCTGTTCCGGGGGTTGAGATTCAGGCGACCCTTGTGCACATGATTCTGACAAAAACCTATGTCTTTCCCGAGCCATGGTGGGGGACTGCTTTGTCTGTTACTCTGAGTGCTTTGTTCGTGGCATTCCTCATGGCGAAACTGAATGCATGGGTTGTTGCGTTCATCAGTCTGATTCTTCTGATTACCCATCTTATCGCTGCAGTGCTTCTCTTCAGGCAAGGCATTCTGCTGGATATTGTCTTCCTCTCACTCTCTCTCCTTGGGTCGTATGTGACGAATCTTGTGCATTTGTTCATCCATGAGCGCCGGCAGAAAAAGCAGATTGCTGAGGCATTCAGCAAGTATGTGGCGCCTGAAATCATTAAAGAACTCCTGAAACATCCGGAAAAGCTGCGTCTTGGCGGTGAGAAGAGAACCATTACAATCTTTTTCTCTGATGTGCGGGGATTCACGACATTGTCCGAAAAATTATCTCCAGAGATGCTTGTCCACCTGCTCAACGAGTATCTGACAGCCATGACAGACATCATCCTGGCCAGTGGCGGCATTGTGGACAAATACATAGGTGATGCAATCATGGCGTTCTGGGGGGCTCCATTGGATCAGCCCGACCATGCAGAGCGCGCTAGCCGCGTCTCGCTTCGCATGCTTGAGAAGCTTGCCGAGCTGCAGAAGAAGTGGGAGACGGAGGGCTTCCCGCGCATTGACATCGGTATTGGTCTCAATACGGGCGATGCTGTCATCGGCAATATGGGCTCGACGCAACGGTTTGACTACACATGCATGGGGGACACTATTAATCTCGGGTCACGGCTTGAGGGATTGAATAAGGAGTACGGGACTGCAATCATCATCAGCGAATCAACAAGGAAGCTGCTTCCTGCCGGGCTGCAAGTGCGTGAACTGGATATGGTCAAGGTGAAAGGAAAGAAGGAGCCCATCACTATCTATGAGCTATTGGGTACCAATGTTGCTGCAGAGAGAAAGAAAATGCTTTCTATCTTTACGACGGCCCTGAAGAAATATCGCAAACAGTTATTTACTGATGCATTGACGGACTTCGAGAAAGCGGCTACATTAGGTGATAAGACTGCCAGTGCATACGTTACCCGTTGTCAGTATTTTCTTGAGCACCCGCCGGCTGCAGACTGGGATGGCGTCTGGGAAATGAAGACGAAATAAGCTGTATCAATTCTTTTTTCTGTATGATCTCCAGAGAATGCCCGAATGCGCTGCCAAAGAGATTGATGATGCTCTGTTTGACTGCACTGATGTCGACTTTCTTCTGGAGGAGCTTTTCCATGGAGATTGCTTCACCATTGACATAGCCACACGGCTGAATGGTTTCAAAATGTGTCAGGTTTGTGTTCACATCAAGAGCAAAACCATGCTTTGTGACCTGCATACTGGGGAATGCCTTGACCGCCACGCCCGTTGCACCTATTTTAGTCCCTTCTGCGACCCAGACACCTCCGTCTTCCTGCCAGGATGAGATACTCCATTCCTGCAGCACTGCGATCAGCATCTGCCGGAGCACGGTCATATACTCGTCAATACTCTTTCCGAGACGACTGAACGCGAGAATGGGATAGCCAACCACCTGCCCGGGCCCGTGATATGTTATCTTTCCACCACGGTCAATCTCGACGATATCAATACCCCTATTCCGGACTTCAATGGGCGAGACCCGGAACATGTCGGACGTTGCTTTTCTGCCTAATGTGATAACAGGGGTGTGTTCAAGCAGCAGGAGGGTATCTTCTATCTTGTTCTCTGAACGCAATGCGCAGAGCTGTTCCTGTATCACGAGTCCATCCCGATATGGAACAAGACCCATATCCACGACAAGGCATTTCATGCAGGACCGGACGTAGAGATGCTATAAAAAGGTGCCCCGAAACATTTAAGTAATTCTTGCAATTAGTTGTTCTCATGTCACTAGCTTTGGTCTCCTTAGGGAACGTTGAGCTAGTTTTCTTTTTCGCCTTTTGGAGCCCGTTGGCAATGTAACCAGCGGGCTAAACAACGATTTTCTTTCTGCAAGAGGACATCTGCACTATTGTTCCACAACGGTGATTTCCATGGTAACACTCGAAAAAATTATCCCAACTCAAAAAAGCAGGGAAGAGCTTGACTGTCTTATCAAAGAACTGTATGACGTTGCTCTCGATGCCTTTGCAAAATGGCTGCCCCATGAGGCAATTGATGCGCGCACGCGGCATGCTACATTTGTGCTTGTCCTCCGTGATAACACCCGGAGGGCTGTTGCATATGCCGTCAATGAAGAGCTCGAGCTGCAAGGCAAGAAGGTAAATTATTTCGCCACTGCTCTGTTCCGTCGGGAAGTGCAGCGGCACGGGCTCTATAGCGAGTTGAATGACTTGCGTGCATCCCTGCTGCCTGCAGATGTGCTGATGACACGGACGCAGAATCCTGTTGTCTATCGTGCGTTCAATCGGTTGTGTGCTGACCGGGGATATAGGGTCTTCCCTCAGGCAGAGAAGACACCTGCAGAGGTCATTGCATTGGCAAAGGAATTCTGCAACGAAGTGACCGAGTCCCTCGTCGTTCCGGGTGTTTACTTCAACCGATCGCTGATGGATGATACACCTGCGCCAAAGACATTACTTGAGCAGAGGCTCTGGAGCACCCTCTCTGTTGATAAAGGGGATGCACTTGTCGTGGTGGGATTAAAATGAACCCATTGCTTGAAACGACTATCGACCTAGTACGTATGCAAACCGTGCGGACCAATGCAGAGGAACTAGCACGTGCGATCGTCTATTGCAGGCAGTTCTTTGCCGGTTTTCCGTTCATGGAATGGACTGTGAATGGCGTGACGAGCCTTCTAGTGGGGAAGGCGAATGCACGTCTTGTCCTGCATGGTCATCTGGATGTTGTTCCCGCACCAGCTGCTCTTTTTGAGCCACGGCTTGAAGGGGAGAAGCTCTTTGGCAGGGGAACAAATGACATGAAAGGGGCCGTTGCAGTCCTCATGCATGCCCTGCGTGATGGCAACTATGACCACGTCAGTTTGTTGCTGACTACTGATGAGGAAGTCGGTGGTATGAACGGCGCCGGCGTGGTTGCGGAGGAATTAAAGTTAGAATTTTTCCTCAGCGGAGAACCGACACGGCTGCAGGTAGGCAATAGGGCAAAAGGGGTATTGCACGTTGATGTCCGCTTCACGGGCAAAAGTGCCCATGCCTCCACGCCATGGCAAGGCGAATCCGCGATTGCCAAAGCCGCGGTGTTTGTCAATGCACTCGGGACGCTTTTTCTGCAGCATGGTGATTATTACACCACCTGCAATGTCGGAAAAATAAATGGCGGGGATGCGTACAATAAGGTTGCCGACGCATGCACTGTCTCGCTTGATATCAGACATGTGCCCAGTGATGATCCAGATACCATTATTGCCAAGCTTGCGCAGTATGGGGCTGTGTCCGTCATTGCGCGAGGGTCGTGTGCGTTTTGCCCGGAAGATGAGCAGCATGTGCAACTGCTCATGAAGGCTCTTGCGCAGGAATCAATTCCTCCAAAGCTTATCGCAAAGCACGGTGCGTCTGATGCGCGGTTTTTCACTGAGCATGGCATTCCAGCTGTTGTCTTTGGTCCGTTGGGGGATGGTAGCCATGCGCCGGACGAGCACGTTATAGTAAAGAGCCTTGAGCAATATTACCGCGTGATCAAACGGTTTTGCGAGCTTACCAAATGAAGTCTCACTTGACGTAGACAGTATACCTGCCGTCTCTGTCTCTGACCAGAAGGAATTTACTGTCTCGTGGGTATTGCCCGATGATGGCGAAAAGGTGCTGCTGCAGTGCGACCTGCACAAAATGGTAATCTCTCGGTGGGGCAAACTGTTCCGGCTGGCGGATAATCCGTAGACGTGATTCAAGCGTCATAGTCCTATCTCGTAAATGCATCCTCTTTTCTTTTTGGCGCCCATGTGCTTCCAGAATGAGTGATTCGTTGATTCTATAATCATCTTCTTCATGCCGGTCCTCTTGCAGATGCGGATACGTGCCTCAACAAGCTCTCTGCCGTAGCCCCTGCCGCGCAAGAAATCAGGTAAGAAAATGAAGCCATGATAGCTCTCGTTTCGTTTATAGTCGAGAATAAAGTTATATCCTCCGGGATAGAGTGTCTCTTCGGGTCTCTGACCCTTAATGGTCCAATAGTATACCCTGCATTGCTGCTCCATTTGTGATACGAGAATGGCGTCCAGCGGCATCCAGAGTGACATCTTTGAAAATTCTTCATGCACAATGGTGTCAATGTCCACGGAACTCTACCTCGATCAACTCGTCGGCGGTCTTATAAATTCTGGTATTTTCCCGGTAAAAAGCATCCAGCCGGGCGCGCTCCTCTCTGTCTTGGCGGGTGTAGCGGACAATATCATTCATCGTTGCATGGAAAAGGAGATCCTCAGCAGTGACAAGGTGGTATCCTCTGCGCAGGGCACCTTCTGCCGTGGCATGGACACACACATATTTGTTAAAGCCCATGATGATGAGGCGATTGGCTTTCCCAAAAGAAGGTTCTGGTTCTCCGGCAAAGGCATTCCACACGTCCACAGTCGACACCACATAAGTGATGTCCTTTGTGATCTCGTGCAGTGTTTTACCGAATGCCTTCTGCTCTGACAAGACTATGGGTACTTCATGCGCAACAGCCGTCTTGAGCACGTGATGCATCGCTCGGTATCCTTGCTTGCATGTGCCGGATGGATGGACTAAATCATGCCGGTAATGCTCCTGCAGATGGACGACCAGGACGCCAAGATCAGCCATGCTTCTTTTCCTCCAGATAGTGGCGGTTTAGCTCCCTGATTCCGGTTTCGTAGTCATTTTGTAGTTCCCAGAGAGCGGTTGCCCTGCCCAGCTTCTGGCCAAGATAAATACTGCCGGCACGCAGCGCCAGTGCTAATACCATGAATGACATCATTGCTAACGGAGTAAAAGGGACTGCTGCTAATGAGTAGAGTATGCCAAGTGTGGTGCACCCTCCCAACATAAGTCCCGATGAATATTTTCCCTGAGCACCATAGCCGGGGCCATCATCGTCCCATATCAAAGCCCAGCTTGTTTTGTATTGCTTTACGATTTTCTCTGCATCGTCCAGATACTTTTCATACCGTGCGACGTCGTGCGCCCTCTCATAGGGGATAAGTTCTGTGTCATATGCTATGTCATCAATGAATGTAATCTGCTTTGTCATAGTAGCCTCTTCAATTCCGGTATTTCATCTGTTTTTGTATGCTCCCATCTGCCATCATAGTCGAAACGCACGACGCACGGGAAAAATGCAGCATACATGTATTCCGAGTGCAATGTCATGTCTCGCAGCCTGCACAATTTTTCCTTTTGTGACAATGCCAATGATTTTTCCAGACCATGAGCACTGCCCATAATGGTGACAAAATGTGGATGCTGCTGTGCAAGCCACGCTTCTTTGTATGCGATGGCCAACTCGCGGGCAGGGAAGAACATAGTGTACAGTGCGTTGTCTTGTTTCATGGTGTGGACGATTCTCTGCTCTATTGCTTTGGTCACTTGTTGGCTTTTTGTTTTATCGTATTGTCTCATCAATGACGTGTAGAGGGAATCGTTCTTCAGCATCTTCTTTGCCCGTTCTATCGCTTCCTCATTGAGACAGTCAGGAAAATAGACCGGTACGTGCCTTTCAGCGGCAAAGGGAATAATTTCATTGTATTGGGGAATGTATTCATTGGACCCACCGAGTAACTTTAAGAGCTCATCTATCGACTCATAGCCGCCTTCCAGAAATAAGCCATCCATCTTGTCCGGAAGCTGCTGCGTTCCCTGCACCTCATCGTGGTCAAACTGGGACACCAGTGTATATGTTGCCTCTTGTTTGTAAATATGACACACATTCCCTTCTCTCTCAAGTCGTGTTTCGAGGTTAGTTGCCATCTGTAAGAAGCGGAGTATATTTCTCCTTTAACTCTTTCAGAAGGTGCTGTCGAAGCTGCTCTTTTTCCTCCACTATCACATCGAGCTTGTACTCCTTCATTTTTCTGTGTTCAAGATACATCTGTATTGGGTGACCGATGAATGGGTATGACAAGATACCTAAGCAATAGGACATCCCTGCACTCAACCAGATGCCTGTAAAAGAATCTCCTCCAGCAAAGGACAAGAGGCCGCCGAGAATTCCGCATGTTATCAGATAGCCTGCGCCAAACTGCGCGCGAAATTTGGTTAGGTCTGGTTTCCTGTGTTCAAAGCGTAGCTCAATCATGCCCCACTGGGCGATGTATTCGTCCAAAGCGGATGCATAGACATCGCCCGACGGAAAGAATTGTCTGACCCGCGCAAATTCCTCTGGCTTGGCATAGTAGTGAGTAAGAAAGTCTTCCAGTACCGGACTCTTTTTCACGTGTGGATTCTCTACGAGGGCAACAAGGTCCGTCGTCGGTTTGGGGGACAGATAAACGGATTCATTACCGCATGAAAAAATCCCGCAACGGCCAAGGTATTCAAAACAACCTTCATGGTGCGGCGTTTTGCATGATGAGCACTGCGTATACTTCAATTCCCCGGTCCCGTCTTTCAGGACCATTTCTCCACAGCAGGGACATTTGCCTTCGGTCATTTTGTCACCAGTTCCTTGAGTTCGGGCACTTCATACGTTTGTGTGTGTTGCCATTCATTGCCGGTATAGTTTACCATCGGAATCTTATAGACTGTTTCAGGCACTAGCATCCAGCGTATGAGAGGTTTAATTTCCCGCAGCACCTTTAATGTATCTTCGAGAGACTGCAGCAACATATCCTCGATACCTACATGCCCACGTCCAATAATCGTTGTGTAGTGCGAAGGGCCCTGTTGATTCATAAGCCATTCCTGCTTGTATGCAATCAAGGCATCGCGACTGAACTTGATGAGAATGTCCCTCCACGGAAAAAGTCTCCTGCTACTTTTTTGTAGAACAATATCTTCTTCAACTGCACGCCCCGTGAGAATGCTAGCAAGCCCAGCAAGATCAACGATATATGGGAAAAGGAACATACCACCAGCCATCGCCGCGCATAGAGACGTTGTATACGCACCGGAGTGATATGCTGCATAGCTAGCTAGAGCAAAAATTCCTCCGACACCTGCGTAAAAGGTATCTGAAAACCGACTCAACACCCGACGCAATTCCGGGTGAGAGAAACCGACATCGGGGAAGTAAATAGGAATTCTATTCTGCTCTGCGTGTTCGATGACTTTCTCGTAGGGAATTGATTTTTGGCAGAACATCAATCGGTTGAGTTGATCTGCATTCTTCGAAACAAGTTCCAAAAATAATCCGTCAGTCTTTGGTATCTGTTCAGGAGGCGTCTGCCAGATGTGCACACCATACACAACCGTATACGTCCCTTCCGGTTTGTAAATATGACACACATTCCCTTCTCTCTCAAGCCGTGTTTCGAGGTTAGTTGCCATCTATAAGAAGCGGGCCATAATGTTGGTTTACACCTTCAAGTGTAACCGTCGGTCGTGTCAGATAAGGCAGCCACGAGAAAAATTGTGTGCCTGCGATGTAAAGGGCTGTGGCATCCATGCCCGGCCATGTCGGCATAACAGTAGTAGAGATGCCGAGAACAAGCGCACATGCAGACATAATGGCAGATTTCCTTCGCTCACGCGATTCCACAGCTGGCCAGTGCAAAACTTCTGTGCACGCAGTAAGGTATTCTTCATACTTCTCTATGTCCGAGACTGCTTCGTAGGGTATAATCTGAGAAGTGGTGAGATAATGGTCCAATGTCCCAAGTGCAGGCCTGCTTGCAGTGATTTCATTTGCCATGGATAACCCCCAGTAACTTCAGTGCATAGGTGTGTTTTAGTTCGTCAATGCGTTGCTTATGTCCTTCTTCCAGACACTGTTTCAGTTCAAGATTCTCTGCGGTCAGCTGCGCAGACAACTTGCTAGTCCAATACCTATCTATAATCCCTTCGATGGAAGTACTGAGGACAAGCCCGCCAAAGCTTCCGAGAAAGAAAATGAAATCCCTATACGGAGCATCAGCAATTCCCCCAGCAACAGCTGCGATTGCAATACCGCTTAGCCAGCTGTACAATCCCACAAGGTTGGATAATTCGCCATTTGGCTTACGATAGACCCACCAAGGTAATTCCACCTTCGGAGGTATGAAACGTTCCACGTCCTTCGTGTATTCAGTGGTGGTTGTGCTATACTCACGTATGAAAGACTTGAAAACACCTGCAACAGTCGGCGGTACCCATGGCGCATTGCCCAGCACGGTGCGCAATGTCTGCTCTTGGTTCTGTCCGGCATCAAACGTCGTCACTAGTTCATCCAGTGTCCGTATGTATGCATTGACATATGACATTGCTGGTAGATTGTCTTCACGGACAACGATATCGGTGACTGTCTGTGGTTTGGTCCCCCTACACGCATACGTCATGCACCTGGAATTGTTTAACTCATAACAGTCTCTGTGGAAGACAGAATCACATGCAGGACACTGCTCGCTGTCCGTCGAAATATCTCCAGTGCAATACGGGCATCTGCTCATTGTCACCAGTCAGTAGGCAAGTGTTTTTAAAGAAATCGGTTAAGAGCAGCCTTGCGTGCTTTTCCTATAGCCGCTGCACAGCTGCTTCCACTTTTCGGGTGATGTCCACGATGGATTCCGTCGTGAATGTCAATGGTTTCCCTATCTTGACTATCACAGGACCTCTGTGCGGCCACCATGCCTTGGCCGGGAGCACCCGCATCAAACCATCAAGTTTTATCGGAACAATGGGAATACGGAGCTCTTTGGCAAGAAAGCCAATCCCTTCCTTGAACGGCAACATCTTTCCGGTCGTTGTCCGTGCACCTTCTGGGAAGACAAGCAGACTCCAGTCATCATCGACAAGTTCTCCAGCATACCTGAGGCTCTTGCGGAACCCTTTGGTCTGGGGAAACATGAAACCGTTCCAGAAAATAGTCGTGAAATTGTATGTGACTAATTGCCAAAGTTTCATTAACCACTCTTTCTGCTCGCCAAAGAAATATTCCTGCCATGCAGCAGGAGCAATCCTTGCACGGAAACGGAATGGGATGCTCATCAGAAGAACTGGAGTGTCAAAGTGGCTTTGGTGGTTGACGACAAAGATGACGGGGCCCTGCAAATCCTGCAAGTGTTCCTCCCCAGTACATTTCCTGCGGCAGAACAATGCTGTCAGAGGAAAAAAGAATAGATGTTGCATGAGTACACGAGTCCACTGCAGCACACGCCATCGTGTCCATCGTCGGATATATTGTTCACGTTCCTTCATCTCCCGTGCAACAATGTCCTCAACTTCTTTCACTGTTGTCTCTGTCCGCAGGCCATTCTCATCAATGTCACACAACAACTGTTGCTCAAGGCGTGATGCCAGTTCAACACGGTCCAATGATGACAAGCCGAGGTCGCCCAACCGTGCATTGTCACTTATGTTCTTTGATGTTAATTGTGAAATAATGGCCTGCACCGGAGGCAGAACCTGTGCAGGTTGCATTTGCATCCCTTTCTGGAGTGAGGCAGCTACCTGAAACTTTTTGATTTTCATGGTTGTTGTCCGGGGGAAGTCTCGTTCAGGCCAGACAGAGTAATCAGCAATCTGCTGCGTTGCATCAAGCAATTTATTGGCAGCCGCCACAATCTGTGCCGGGTTCCCCTTCTCCAGAAGAAGTACTGCATGAATTTCTTCCCCTTGCCTGGTGGGAATGCCAATAACGCAGGCATCCTTCACCCCTTTTTGTTTTTTCAATGCCGCCTCAACATCTTCGGGATAAACGTTGACACCAGAGCGTGTCTTGACCATGTCTTTTTTTCTTCCTTTGATGAAGAGAAAACCGTCAGCATCAATCTCCCCGACGTCTCCGGTCTTGAACCACCCGTTGAAAAAGGTATCCCGTGTTTTATCCTTGTTTTTGAAATAGCCACTAAATATGTTGTCCCCTTGGGCAAGGATTTCGCCATCGTCTGTGATATTCAGCGTCACGCCCGGCACCACTTTTCCGACCGACCCGTGCCTGTGGACATCAGGAAGCAGGCACGTCAGCAATGCGGCTGTTTCAGTCAGCCCATAGCCATGGATGAGCGGGAACCCCATGTTTTCCCAGATGCGTTCAAGTTCTGCATCAAGCGGTGCACCACCCACGACAATCACTTTTAGCGAAGCAAAAAGATGGCGCACTGGAGCAAAGAAAAGACGCTGTAGGACCGGCAGAGCAGCACATGTCAGGGCGGGTTGAAAGAAGGAACCATACTTTTTCTGTATCCTATGTGTCAACGCTTCGAGCAGGCGGGGAACAAGCAGCAGTGCCGTGACGCTTTCCTTCCGTATGCAATCAAGGATCATGCTCGGTTTCAAGGATGGGGGATAGACAATACGCGCGCCAAAATACAGCGGCAATAACATGCCACCAACAAGTTCAAAAATGTGGCTAAGTGGCAATAGGGACAAAAGCGTCATGTTGTTGTGCGGCTTTATCAGGAGCTCCAGTGACAGTAATGATGCGCACAGGTTCTTATGCGTGAGCAGCGCGCCTTTCGGGTCGCCGGTCGTCCCGGAAGTATATGCTATCTCCACGATGGTGTCTTCTCTTGCTTGTCGTAATGGGTGAGGCTGCAGTGCTTGTATTGAGAAAAGCAGGTTTTCGGCATATTCCACCTTGATTTTCTGCTGGGGCAATGGAAACGTGGTACTTGTCACGAGCAAGGGTGCCTTTGTCTGTGCCAGCACCTTTTCCACAAAAGCAACATTATGCCGTGTATCAATGGGCACGACCCGTGCGCCGCGGATGACACAAGCAAAGAACATGATGATCCATTCCGGACGATTGTACCCCCACAGCAGCACGCAATCCTTCTCCCGGATTCCGTTTTTTTCCAATAACGTGGCTGCCTTGCATGCAAGGGTATAGAGTTCTTTGTATGTGTATGAAAAATGCCGGTAGCCAGTGAAATAGGTCAGTGCAACGCCCTCTTTTTTTTCGAATGCTGCGACAAGCTCAAGAAGGGTCTTCATGTTGTCTCGAGAATCACCTGCGCGATTGCATAATCATTGTCATGACTGATGCTGACACTCGCTTTCTTCACCTGCTCCGCAAAGACCGGTGCCAGCGAGAGGCAAGGTTCCCCATTTGGCATTTTCTTGATTTCAATGGACAGCCATGCGGGATCTGTGCTGATGGCCTTGAAGAATGCTTCCTTTGCTGCATAGACACCTGCTAGATGTTCTGCTGTTGCTGGCATGCGTTCTCCTTCATGGAAGACCTTTTGAAGAAATGTGTGGTCTGCAAGCATATCCTGCATTTTTGGAATGAAGACGAGGTCAATACCGGCTTTGAGCATGCTTCATTTCAGGCAGTCTTCGTATTTAATCCTTTCCGGGATGCAGTCACGTCAAGAAAAGAGATGCGACAGCCGGGATTCGGACCCGGGTTGCCACCGTGGCAGGGTGGCGTCCTACCACTAGACTACTGTCGCGTGGACTAGCTGGGGAGTGAGATTGTTTTTAAATGTTTGCAGATGCTTTTATCAAGCGCTTTGGAACTCCCCGCCAGATGGATGCTCCACCGCAATGTCCATTGTACCGGGTCTGCAATGGCTGCACAGCACAGCATATCCCCTATGCACAGCAGCTTGCCAACAAGAAAACGTGGGTCATGAACGAGCTGCGGAACAATGAACTGCAATGTCCAGATCCAGCTGTTGACGCAAGTGAGCCCTACGCCTACCGCAACCGAATGGATTTCCTCTTTGGCAAAGGGCCGTCGCTGCGCACGGAAACTGGCATTGTGCCCGTGAAAGACTGCCCTATCGCGAACAAGAAAATCAATGCCCTTCTTGGGGAAGTATGGTCTTGGTACAATAAACATCAGCAGCATCTTGATAAGACGCTCAAACAGATTATCATCAGAGCAGCAGAGCATACGGACTCCGCAACTGTCTCATTTGTGCTTGATGAAAAATCAATGGGGTTCACACAGCATGGTGCACAGATTCGCATATTGACCACATCTGCACAGAATGTTGTCATCGGAACCAGTGAAAGCTGTTTTGCAGTGAAAGGCACACAGACCATGCAAGAGACCTTGCTTGGCAAGATGATTTCCTACAACTGCCTTTCCTTTTTCCAGAACAATACACGGGTTGCGGAGAAAATGGTCGGCTATTGCCGGAACATTTTTGCAAAGTATGCTCCGTCTGGTGCGCGCTTGGTTGACCTCTATGGTGGTGCAGGGACATTCGGCGTGTCGCTCGGCGACATGTTCCACGAGGTGTGCACCATTGACTGTGAGGGACCGAATATTCAGTGTGCTGCCGAGAATATGTTGGTTCATGGCATCCGTGGCACTGTCATTACCGGAGATGCTACTGCGCTGCGGAAAGTCTCCCGGGACAAACCACTGTATGCCGTCACTGACCCACCAAGGGTCGGCATGGACCCGAAAGTCATCAGGCTTCTTCTCGATATGAAGCCAGACGTTATCGTCTATGTCTCATGCAATCCCAGACAACTGGCAAAGGAACTGCAGCGTTTCCAGACACAATATCGGATAGAATCGATATCTGTCTTTGACATGTTTCCTCAGACGCCCCACATAGAATGCGTTGCTGAGTTGGTCTACACTGGCAAATGATCATTCACAGCCGCAGAGCGGTGTGTACTTTCCTTCGGCTATATCCTTTCTCATCGGAAGCTTATACGACTCGTTGCAGGGACAGACAACTTGTCTGGTTCCCTGTACTGAGAACACATAATAGAATTCCCCGCCATCTATATACAATAAGCGTTCATTGGGGTATTTTTCAAGAGCATGTTTCTCCTTTTCTTCTTCTGTGAGCAGCACTTTTAGATTCTTCACCAAATAAATGCAATTGTGGTTCTTGCGCCAATCGTTGATTATCTGTTCTTCTCTGCTACTTAATCGAAACAACAATGTCCCTTCAGTCATGGCATGATCCCCCCTTGTGTACGTGATAACACATTTTGATGGATGTGGTAATGGGATGGGCCCACCCGGACTTTCAGCAGCAAAAAGCTGTTTTGAACCGGGGACCTTCACCTTGTAAGGGTGACGTCATAGCCGCTAGACCATGGGCCCGTGCAATGCAAGGAAGTATGTCTCTATAAAAAGACTACGGTGAAAAGATGTATTCACTCTAAATCTATCTTTTCACATGTTTGTCCATATCAAGAAGGGTCCAGTAAAGGTCCCATGTGCGTTGCATGTCTTCTCCAAATGCTTGTGTGTTCTTATCCGATGTAATGCCTTGTGACCAATGCGCATGCCATGTGCCAAGCGTGTCACGTACAAACAAACATCGTTCGTTTGGAACAAGTTGCCAGAAAATCTCATCCACAACGCCGTCTGCTCTATAATCTGCCATCCATGTTCCATATCCTCCCTTATACTTATGCTTAATTGGTCCCTCCCACAGATGATAATCCCCGCCTATAAAAAACTTAGCCAACTTTGTTTCCTTAAGGTGTCCGCCTGTAACATATCCTCGTACTATGGTGGGATATACTTCCAGACGCTCAACTTTGTACTGCTTCAGCACCTCTTCCGGTATTTTGGCCTGCTTTTGTCCTTCGGCAAGTACCGGACTGGATAATGTCGTTGCAAGAAGTAATGCTGCTAGTGTTTTTCCCATGATCTCACCCTCTCTTTTAGGGGGTTACTCCAGCTTTTATGTTTATCTCTTTATGCAAGTGGGTTGTGCTGTCGAGTGTATGCATCATTTTGGAGCTTCCCGAAACATTTAAGTGCTACCAAGTCGTGAATGAAACATGGTCAAGCAGTTTCTCAAGCGGCTCCAAGATAAAAAGAAGATAGTCTTCACCGCCGTATCGGCAAAGAATTCCTACCGCAGCATGCAAATATGCAAATATGTGCTGAATGCAGGCAGCATTCCCATTAATTCCTTTAATCTCTTTGGCTACTTTCTTTATGGGATGGTGGACAAGGACCTTATCATCGATGCAAATAACTACCTGATTCAGCGTGCTGACGAGTTATGGGTCTTTGGTGACCAGTCAAGTGGCGTGAAAATCGAGATTCGTATTGCGCGGGAGTTAGGTAAACCCATTAGGTATTTCACGCTGGACGAGACTATTCATGAACGTCAAGCAGTACGTTAGACCTTTTGTCGGTAAAGGCTTCCCTGGCAGGCAGCGCGCTGTGCTGGAGATTCTTGCGCAGTTGGGTATTCCCTATTCAGTCTTTGCGTATCGGCATGAACGGGAAGAGCATTATAACTATGTTTTCACTCTCGGTGCAAAAGAACCCGGTATCTTACTCTGCGCGCATTATGATGCATACCCCGGCTCTCCAGGTGCCAATGATGATGCCTCTGGTATTGCTGTGCTGTTTGCATTGTACCAGCGTCTGCGCCGGAAGCGGCTATCGGGGAAAGTGACTTTCGCACTTTTTGATCAGGAGGAAATCGGCTGTATCGGCTCAACAGCATATGCTGCGAAAAAGCGCTTCTCTGCTGTCGTCAGCCTGGAACTCGTGGGCATGGGTGATGTCGTTGGCTTATGGCCTCTTTCCAAGCTTCTGCAGAAGCAGCCATTCTTCAGGAGTGTCGTCTCTGTCATGGAAAGCATGGCAATCCCTTACGAAACAGCAGGCGATATGCCACTGTTCTACGCAGATTTCACGCCGTTCCGCGCACGAGGTATTCGCGATTCCTTTTGCATGACTATGATTCCCCGGAAGGATGTGTCATTGATACGGGAAGCCCTCAAGCGCCCTGCAGTGCTCCGTCTGCGCCTTGAGACCGGCATTGGCTTGCCTGTGTTCTTTCAGCATTACCACAGTACTGAGGATAATCTGCAGGTGATTCAGGAAGCTGCACTGGCCCGTGTCGTGACTGTGCTGGACGCTGCCATCCTGAAAAACAGCAAGCTTTAAAAAGCAATTCCGATTTTTGGTAGATATGGCTGAAGAACCATCTTCTTATATCTTCGGATTGAGAACAACTGCGAACAGGGAAGATCAGGTCATGGACTTTGTCAGCTCCAACGCTGCAAAGAAGAAGTTAGGAGTCTATGCTGTCGTGAGGCCCCATGGCATGCGTGGGTATATCTTCATGGAAGCAAAGACAAAAGCAGATGCAGAAGCTGCGATTTTCAATGTTCCGTATGCACGAGGAATACTTCCCAAACCCATTCAACTCAAAGAGATAGAGCACTTGATTGAACAGGTCAAGCCGGATGTCGATATCCGTAAGAACGACATTGTTGAAGTTATTGCAGGTCCATTCAAGCGGGAGAAAGCAAAAGTGACTCGCATTGACAAGACAAAGGATGAAGTTGTCGTCCAGCTGCTTGAATCTGCCGTGCCTATTCCCATCACTGTGAAGTTGGATACCGTCAAGGTCATCCGCCGCGACGATGAAGCAGAAGAAACACGAGCAGAAGAAGACGAGGAATAGGTTCAGCCTGTCGCTTATTCAGGCACAGTACCTCACACTCTACAAAACACTGAAGCGAAAAGCTTATAAGGCATAGCTAAAATCCAAAACTACCATGGCGACGCAGACCGTTGAAGCATTGGTCGAAGGAGGAAAAGCATCAGCTGCACCTCCGCTTGGTCCGGCCCTTGGCCCATTGGGTGTTAATATCGGTCAGGTCATTGCAAAAATCAATGAGAAGACTGGTGCATTCAAGGGCATGCAGGTTCCCATCAAAGTGACCGTCGACACGGCGACTAAGACATTCGATGTTTCTGTCGGCACGCCACCAGCATCTGCACTTATCAAGAAAGAAGCAGGTGTTGAGAAAGGATCCGGTAATCCCAAACTGGAAAAGATTGCTAATATCAAGATTGAGCAGATCATCAAAATAGCAAAGATGAAGGAAGGTTCCCTCATGGGCAAGACCATGACCGATCGTGTCAAGGAAGTGCTTGGCACCTGTTTCTCTATGGGTATCATGGTCGAAGGCAAAGCCGCCCGTGATACTATCCGTGATGTCGAAGCAGGCATGTTCGCTGAAGAAATCAAGCTCGGAAAGACAGAACTCACTGCAGAAGAGCTTAAGGAAGTTGAAACGCAGAGAAAACAGCTCGAGGAAGAGCTCAAGGCAAAGCGTGCCAGTTTCGAAGCGACTGCAAAGAGCATTATTGCTGCAATGGTCGGCAAGCCCCGTGGGACAATCAAGGCAAAGCTTATCGAATCGGGTATCCCCACCTCTCTTATCGAAGAGTTGCTGCCGGTTGAGGCAGCAGGCGCTGCAGCAGCTCCTGGAGCAGCAGCACCGAAGAAAGAAGAAGGCAAGAAGGACGAGAAGAAAAAGTAGTTATGGTTGGCCGTTGAAAAGTTCCTTCACTCGGCCATCGGTTCGCATGTATCGTTCTCAAGCCATGGCAAAAATTCCTCTTGAAGTTCCCTTTTTGCTTGCAGCAGAAACAAGCTGATGCTCACATAATTAAAGGCCGTCGTGAACTTTTCAATGGACCTTATGGTGTGCCCCTGATTTCTTTGACACGCAGACCTTGGCTCCGTGTGGTGATGCCCATGGCAATGGATTCAGTAACTGGGTTCTTGTCAGTACCCTTGCCATAGTAGTGCCCATTGACATAGAGCACGAATCCCTTGCTGTCCCGTGTCACGCGGACCCGTGCAACGTGATTGCTGGTGAAAAGAACCGGTGCTGGAGCAATCACTGAAGATACACTCTTTGCCTCACCTTTTTCTGCCTGCAGCGTGATAAAATACCCTTGTGCAGTCGTATAGACTGTCACCGAATATCCATTTCCGTTCCTGTCTTTGATAATCCAGAATGTCCACCTGTTGCCGGATTTTTGTTCTCCGGGGAAGAATGCGAGCTCCCATATCCCGAATGCATGCATGCTTGGCAATGTTGCGCTTCCTGTCCCGGTCAGCACGCCATTCTCGACAAAGAACATTCCGTCATGCACTGTCCACGTGGGCTGTGCTGTGATATCTCCATCTGAGAAATCGTCCAGCAACGGCAGCTGTTCCATGGCAACAGTCCAGCCGATATGCTCCGGTAACGCTGCAATGAGCAGGAGTACGCTACAGAGCGCCAGCAGTTCAATGACCCCCTTCGGAAACATAGAGATGCCTCTGCTTTTTTGCTATATAAATCAATCAGAATTCCTCAGGCTCTTCGTTAACAACTTTCGGGGCATTTTCGTCTATCCTTATTAGTAGTGTTATATCCGAGAATTGTTCTTCAGCACATTCCCGGCAATAGAAATCTGATGTATCCTTGATGGAATACTCAGCTGGCTCAGCGCAGATGAGGCATTTCTTGACCATCTGTCGTCTATCAGCTCCCACCCCTTTATAAACATTTGCACAACTATGGCTTCATCCAAAAGCTCCGCTCCGCTTCGGGTTGGCATCGGTTCGGCTCGTTGTTGTGTTTGCGCAAAGCGGGTCCCTCCCGTAGGCACAGTCAGACTGCGTCTTCGGTGGTTAGCTT
>JACQSS010000014.1 GCA_016211195.1 Candidatus Woesearchaeota archaeon | reverse complement strand
GCGTCTCTTTGGCTCGCACGTTCGTGCTCGCAGTGCGCGCATGCAGCGCGCAGAAATCTCTTCCAAGTTTATCGCCTACAATATTGGCGCCTGTTTATTCACGACTTTCTACAGAGCCGGTTCGTAGGTCACCCCCATTTTCAGGTCCCATTGAAAAGTTCCTCCGCTGGCGCTCCGTGGCCATCGGTTCGCATGTAACTCTTGTGGTAATAGCAAAAAATCCTCTTGGAATCCCCTTTTTGCTTGCAAGAGAAGGAAGCCAATGCTCACATAATTGATAGCCATAATGAACTTTTCAATGGCGCCCATTTTCAGCAATGCATAAATAGCACCTCACCTGAAAAAAACGCATGCCGCGCCGCATTGAAAGTCCTAGCTCTATCCTTTCCTATAAGCAGTGTCCACGGAAGTATTACTATCAATATATTGAGCATCGGCAGACAAAATCTAACATCCATACTTTGCGCGGTAATATTGTGCATGATGTGCTCGACAGGTTCTTTGTGCAGCCCCCAACGCTGGACAATGACACCTATATGGAGAAATGTGTCACTCATCTCCGTACGCTGTTTGAGAACGAGTGGAGTTGGCAGAAGGCAAATTTCCTCAAAATGGGTATGCATCCTGCTGCTCTCCAGACATTTTACGTTGAGACATTAGGCATGCTCTCGCTTTGGCTCGAGAAATTTCTCACGAAGCTGACGGCCACAACAGAACCGATCAATGACCGCTTCCGTGCATTGACACCATTGCGCGAGCAGGAATTCGTCTCGCCGGTGCATGCAGTGAAAGGCTATGTTGACGTTATCGAGCAAGAAAATGACGTGGTGCGGGTGATGGATTACAAGACCAGCAGCAAGGCTGAGCTGACCGATGAGTATCGTCTGCAACTCGGTATCTATGCGCTTCTGTATCATGAAAAAAACGGGGCTGTACCGGACAGCGTTGGCATCTATTTCCTCAAGCATGCCGACCACTATGAAAAGACAATGGTAGTAACCGATGAGTTACTGCAGGAAGCACGTTTTGCTATCGAAACGCATCATCTTTCTACAGTGAGTGACAGAATCGGTGATTATCCGCAGAAAATCGGACCTTTATGCAAGTGGAGCACGGGGCAATGTGACTTTTATGACCTCTGTTTCACACAGAAAAAATTGAGCTAAAGTCTTATATAATTCAATTGTCTATAAATTGATATGAAACTCTGGCTGCTTTTCTTCCTGCTTGTTGTTGTCCCAGTGGCTTATGCTGAGACTCCGGGCGGTATAATTGTTTGCCCTGATGGAAGTCCAATACCCCAAGTGGGGCAATGTCCGGAAGAAGGGAAAGAGATTATAGAATTTACTTCTGCCCGCACACAGTATGATTCCATGATTCTGAGAAAAATAGAGTACCTATCGCCTGCTCCAGCCCCCATGGATAAAATACGAGATAACTGTCTCACGTTCGACAACCATGATCCCAGATATCCTAAACTACTATACGATCCTTTCTGTGCATGGTGCGACAATGACAAAGTATTAAATGCAGAGTTAACGACATCTTTAGGGAAAAATGAAGTTGGTATTAAAGTGCCATGCAAAGCAGATGTGCTTTTGGTGACTAACAGTAAATTTATTGATAAACGAGTTGCAGAGGATTTTTTTGGTATTTATCCTAAAAACTCTAAAGTGAGTTCTACGAGTAAAACACCTCACTATGATACACTTGTTCTCAATTATATGGACAAGCAAAGAGAAGAGGGGCGCACTGTCCGATATATTGAGCTTGATGATCCAAATGCACAAATGACCTTTGCTTATTCTGCAAACTGGATCAATGCACCAATTCCGGAACAAATTCCACCGTATGTTGCTGCAATGCACTCTATTCCACAAGTCTATGGAACAACAAAACAAAGTGACCTTGACCCCTATGAAATAACGTATCTTTATGACGCCGACAGTGTCAATGGACCCAAAAGATACCCTGTCGTGACAATCGCTGGAAAAAGGAAAGGGACCACACAAGTATTCTCTCTGGGGAAAATTATTATGGCTCCCGGAGAAAAATTAAGCGAAGCCAGTTTTCTGTTTGAAGTCAAGGATAAAGCAACGCTTGCAGCTTCTTTTTTACCCCCCTATTCACCAGAATACCACAAGAAAGCGGGTGAAGCGAAAAGCATCCTCTATGATCATGTTTTTCCAGCCGTCGATCCGACATACACTATTATGCTTGGAGATTATGATGTTATTGCGTCGCCTCTTGTAGAGGGATTTGAGCATGCCTCAGATGATTGCCTTGTTATGAAGCAATGTATTCCCGGAAATAGACCGGAACGTATTATCGCACGTCTGCCCACGGATAGGGGGGATAAGGGGTTGCTCGCATTCCGTCTCCTTGATAGAGTAACGAGGACTCGCTCTATATCCTGGCAACCATCGATAGTGATATCACACGACTTGTTTGATATGTCGCAATCCCTTGTGCAAAGCATCCTTGGTCAAGGTTGTAAAGAGCCATTGTGCGCGAAAAGCCCGCCATTTTGCACTGCTGAAACAGTCTACGCACCACAGACCCAGAGGCAGTATATTGAACGGTCAACTGATAAATGTACATCTAGTAGTATCCTGAATATGATCGGAAGTGCAGAGATCATGCTTATCTTGGGCCATGGAAATCCAACGGGTCTTGGTTATTTTGCTCACAGCTATACGATGCTTAACGGCGTAGATATTACACAATATTCTGGCAAGGTTCCACAATTGGTCGCTGCAAACATCTGTTGGGGAGCAAAACTTTTCAGGATGGAACGAATCGGCAGCGATGTGACACCCAGACGAATTGCTCATGGCGTTAGCACTACATTTCTGAATCACGGTACATTGGTCTATATAGGTTCCACAGAACAAGGGCCACCTTTGGCAGGGGAAGTGTTTTTATCTACCTTTTTCCAACGAAAGAAAACAATCGGGGAACAGTATTTGGCTGCGAAGGTTCTGTCACCTTCCGACGAGGCAACATATCTGCGCACGGGCATCTCAAGCGAGCAAGTAAAGGATATTAAGGCCAAACTTCTTGCTTATCAGTTATATGGCGACCCAACACTCTCGATAAAATGAAACTGATTGGTCCTTCTTTGTTAATTCTTCTTTACTAACAACACCTCGTTAGCTTGTTGGGATAGCTACTTGTGGAGTCTTTGTGTTGTCCCGGGCACCATTTAACAGAAAATCATGCCGCCAGTCGCTTCCCGGGAGCAGACCATAAACCGTTCATCAAGCGGTTTTCGTGCTTGTGGACTCGTTCCTACTGTTTTCCTTCCAGCAGGAATACTTATCTTCTTTAGGAGGAATGAAAGTTTATCATCCCAGAATCCTTTTGCAGCGCAGGTGGTGCTCTGCTGGTAGATATGCCCAAATTCATCTGCTATAAATTCAGGAGGTGCCGCTGTTCGTGACACTGGGACCGCAGTTGCATATCCCGCCGGTGACATTGCTACGAAAGCTCCAGTTGGTGATACCTCACTCGTTTTACCCTCATACTGGCTGACAATAGCCTCATCTTTGTCAGTAAAGAAAACAGTGACTGTCGTTATAAATGGTTGATGCTGCGCGACAAGGGCAGTGATCTTATCAGCCATCTCTTTTCGCCTCTGTTCAGGCAATGGTGCACCCTCCTTGACGTACACTATGCTGTTCCCTTCTGGAGTGACAAGGACGTGGACATCAAGCTGCAGTGCTTCAAGAGATGCGATCAGATTACTGCCGAAGTTTTCAAATTCCTGCACAGAAATGCTTGGTTGGGCTTGGGCGACTGTTAGAGTAACATCACTCGTAGCTTCTATGAAATAACCAGTCCCCGGCAGGAAACGGGTGTGTGAACTTAATGTCATGGGCACCATATTCTTTGTCGACGTGTCAAGGACATACATCCGATCCCCTAGCAGATGAGCTGCCTGTGCACTCTCGATGGATTTCCTGCCTGTTGCATCGTCAATCATTACGCTCTCCGCACTCAATGCCTCTGTTGCAGGAATACCAATTAAGTTCCATCCCTTATGCAGCTGTACTGTTCCATCAGCAAGCCCGGTCAGCTCAAGTGCTGCATTGTCCTTTGCAAAGAGAGCATACCCTTTTTTTGTTGCCAGATGTGCAGTGGTAACATAGCGTCCTCCCTCAAATTGCATCATCTGGTCGACATTAGTCACTTTTGCACCGCTTGTAGGGATAAAGATTGTATTCCATCCGGGCTGAAGGGGTAATCCTTTTGGCAGACAGCTTTCCTGAATGATACCATCACAACATCTTACTGCACAGTCAGCAGGATCACTGCTGCAGGGTGTATTCACTGGGGGACACGATACCATCGTCTGGCAGACGCCTGCTTCCAGACATTTGGCAGCAATCTCATCCTGGCGGAGAGCCGTTGGGTAGATTTTTATGGACTCAAGAGCGCCGGAGAACTGGCCATATGTCATCTCACCCGTATTGGGAACAAGAGGCAATGCACTTCTCTTTTGTTTTACCGCTTTTCCATCAAGGTACATCGTCATTGTAGCGCCATCATACGTAGCGGCTAGGTGATGCCACTGAGTGTCGGCAGGCGAAGGTGCTACCAATTCATCTGACGAACTTTGTCCAAATAATCTGAAAATGAGTGAACCTCCTCCAAGAGAAAGTCTGTATCCCCCTGCGTCTCGTGGGGTGGCTTGTGCTGTGTAAGATGCTTTTACTGATCGGCCGTCTGCTGAAAGTCCTACTGAGCCGAGAACTCCTTGTTGGGGTGGTAGGAGAGTAAGACCCTGGCAGGACGCAGGCTGACTTCCAGAGTCAAGGCAGGTGACCGTCACATCTTGTGTCTGGCCCTCAGTCATGCTCGTTGGCATAATCATGCTACATTTTGCAGGACCTTGGGTAAATGCGGCAGTTCCCTTGCCAAGTGGTGTGCAAGCAGAGAAAATGAGTACTGTAAAGCAAAGGACTACTATGCCATATTTTATTGCAGTCATGTTAAAGTCACCATTATGGCTCCACACGAGCAGCGACCATCAGGTCGTAGGTTACCTGTAGGGCAATCTGGTCTACTTGTTGCAGTTCTGAGGAAAACGCTGCTTCGTGTTGTTGGTGCTTTGTATTGCGCAATGCTTGCTTTTGGATCGGATGACACCATTGGAGTCAATGTGCCCAGGTTTGCATCAGACGTCCAGACAAGCAACCCGCATTCCGCAGCTTTTCCAAGCCGGTAACACTTGACTGTAAATTGTTTCGTACCGCCTTTTGGCATGCTTGTTGGTGGGCCTGGGTCAAATGAGCAGACTTCAGGAGCAGGCACTTTTGGCACGATATTTATTTTTTGCCAGCATGCTGGATTTTTTCCACCGGGATTTTGCTCATTCATAAAATGGGGGTAAAGATAGACGTCTCCTTCGATATTGCTTGGTGCCATATATGTAAAAGTGATCGATTTTGACGTTTTGTCAGACGCCAAAAAACCGATCTGTGTCGCCGTCGGTATATCCCGTCCAGCTTTAAAGGAAACATCTGGGCAGATTGTCTGATCATGTGCCGTGATGTCAAGGCAAGTAAAAGTAAATTGCTTTGTCTCTCCTTGGCGCATACTGACGAGCGCTGGAATCGGACAACTAATTGCGGGCATATAAGGAACAATGACATCAACAGTGCATGATTTATCACCAAATGATGCTGTAATAGTATCTGCACCCGGTGTTATTGGCCGATAATCTATTGCCTGCTTTAAGCCAACGAGTTGCGGCCGGCTGAAACATGACCCACTGCATGGATTTGTTTTTGATGTCCATGTGGTGGTCGGGCATTGTACTTCGGTGTTCGTAGAGTCGAGGCATGTTACCGTCAGTGTGGCTGGGCTTCCTTTGTCTAGTGTCCCGGGCGCAACCCCTGCTCGCGGGGATGATGGTGGGGGCAAGGTGCATTTTGTTGCAGGCAATGCAGCGACCTCAACATGCCTTGTGCAGAATTTCGTAGAATCGGCAGAGAAGGTAGCGCTCAGGTCATCTCCTCCAGACTGTAGTGGGGAGTAGGTAACTATTCTCGCATTGCCAGACGGACCCGGACTGCTCAGGCAGGTGGTGCAACGGGATGACCGCCATATGAGGTCTGGACATTCAACGCGGTTACCTGCAGAATCCATGCAATCTGCATAAATGGTTGCTGGACTTCCTTTTATGAGGCCTGAGATGGGTCGTATCACACATCGTGCTGCTGGCTTTTTTATCGTGATTGTCTGACTGCAGAGCACTCCTTGAGGTGAAACTGCTTTGATATCAACATCCCCCAGGAGTTGGGTCGTTTTCAAAGTGTTATCAAAAAGAATGCCTTCTCCGGTCTTCTTGAAGACGAGTTCAATACTAAATGATCCTGTGCTCAGCGCTCTATCCGGGCTGACACTGACCCTGCTTGTCCCGCCAAACGCAAGCCCTGTGTCCTTTATGCCGGTCATTGGCTGTGTAGTCCCATAAAGTGCGCCATCATGGTGATTACCGCTCACATCAAGTATCCTTCCGTTGGTGACTGTCATTTTCCAGTGCGCAAGCGGTGTACCTGCAGCAGACACGCCTACGAAGAGCAAAGTAAACAGGTAAGCATACAAGAGAAGGTGTTTGTTCATATCGTCTCCTTTTCTTCATATTTCGTCCCTATATATCTTTTTCGTCACTGTCGTTGCGCCACAGAATTACACCACCAACATGACTACGAACCGGTCGCATTGAAAAGTTCAT
>JACQSS010000011.1 GCA_016211195.1 Candidatus Woesearchaeota archaeon | reverse complement strand
ATAAACCACATTGAGTGGCACCTTCCCGTATGGAGCGACCCCTTCCGCTTGTACATGTTACTCACTCTTTACCCTCACAAAAATGATGCCAACCTATTTTTGGATGAAGCCCCTTCACCAGAAAGTCTTAAATATTCTGGGGGCTCAGTAAAAGGATATGAAACGGCTCACGACAGACGGGGGCAGAGCCCGCTTGGGGCGGCTGAAGCATGTGGGTGCATGGGGACGGATTGCATTAGAAGTGCCTGAAAGCGGAAGCAGTTATAAGGTTGTCAATCTCGCTAATCCTGACGATGCAGAACGGTTCCAGATAGGAGACGTTGTCTTTTTCGACGTCGATGTGCACAACGATGCGACAAATCTACGGAAGCCAAGCAAGCAGGAACCCTTGCCAAAATCATTCAAGGTAAAGACATAATGCCAGAAGACAGACTAAGGCGATGGTACTGGATCATGGATGAGAAGACGCTCACGCCTGTCTTGCGTGGCGGGCAACTGAACAACCGAGAGCACCACCAGTTCTTTATCGAAGACATGAGTCCGGACATGCAGGCAAATATTCAGGCAGTCTTCGACAAGCACGCGAAGAATCCACCAGTCGTCGAATACAAAGTTATCAAACTTGGCAAGAACCGGGAGAAGATAGAAATCACAGGTATTACCAGCGAGCGTGAGTGAATGACACGCAGCAAGGTCCGTGAGTGGCACTTCAAACAAGTTGAAAGCAGCGGTCTTGAACTGATTGGCGGTTCTGTCATGGATGTCAGACGGAAACGATTTTATGTCGCAGATGTTGAATCGCCATTGGTCAAGGCAGATCTCATTGATGCATTTGAAAAAAAGCAAATGCCAGAAGTAGAGTATGATCGGCGTTTTATTGGGCAGAACAGGTTTCTCATCAAAATAAAGAAGGTCATAAAAGACTAGCCATTGATTTCAGTTATTTCCACAGCGACATCTTTTTTCCATTTGATGACTTTGAACTCGAGTCCGTCTTGTGCACTAGGAAAGCGTTTCTGGACAGTGGTCTTCAGCACTTTCAACGGCGTATTTTCCGGCGGGACTTTGCCTAGTACAGGCATACCCCCAATGACATCCAATGAGAAATAATCACCCGAAGAACCATTTATACGAACAAGAGTACCTAATGTAAGTGTCTTCGGTGACATGAAAGAAAAAAGAGAGAAGAAAATTACTTCTCAACAGTTTCTGCTTCGTTTCCTTTCCACTTGGTCACGAAGACTGCCTTCCCAACCAGTTTCTTTTCGCCGGGGAAGAGTTTCTCAACCTTACTCCTCAGAACCTTAAACTCGCTGGAGTCAGCAGCAGGAGATTTGTTACTGACATCAAGCTTAAGATAGTCGTCTCCCAACTGACCTCTCACTTTTGCAAGTTCTCTTACCATTGTCGTACACCTCACCGTTTTTTATTTCCTCTTTTTTGAAAAGGTAGAACAACCGTTGTTGAGCACCTATTTAAGATTTTGGTTTTTACTGCAGAGGGACACATAGACGGTGACCGAAATGTATATAAACAAAAAAGCTGTGGAAAAACAAAAAGAGGCCAAATACGCTGAGGTGAACGATATGGCGGAAAACAACTGGAAATTAGATGGCAGTAAAAAGATTGATGGAAAATATTACCGGATACGGAATATTTCTGGGACTGGTGTCACACGTGATGTCCTTGTTGATGCTGATGCATTTGACAGCAAATGGGCTGCACTGTCTGGTAAGAGAGGCTCGGTTCAACCGAAACAAGCCACAGTCAAACCAACAAAGCTGCCAAAAGCAGGCGATATCCTGAAAGGCAACGAATTCAGTCTGGAATTATAGATTTTTTTTCTTTTCTGGTAGGGTTCCGTGGTTATCCTGTTTGGGATGATGATTTATTTTCTACTGGAATCCCTCGTCGCAACATTTATATAAGCACTTTGTCTGTATTCTTTAAAAAAAGATGGCATTCAGGTACTACTATCAAAAATTCAGGCGCATCATGCGGTTTGCCGCGCCCTACAAAGGGCTTATCCTGTGGCTCTTTGTTATTGCCACCTTTCTCACTGCGTTGTCTTTAGTCAGCCCGTACCTTGTCAAGATCCTTATAGATGACATTCTCATCAGAAAAGATTTCAATCTTCTCTATTATCTTATGCTCCTCTTCATTGCATTGTTCTTCCTCAAGAGTTTCGTGCAAATCTACACGTCCTATCAGACCACACTCCTCGCGGAAAACATCGTGTTTGATGTCAAGACCAAGCTGTTTGAGCATTTGGAAAACCTGGACTTGGGCTTTTTCCATACGCGCAAGATAGGGGACATTCTTGTCCGTCTGGACGATGACGTCTATGGCATTGAATCATTCATCGGCATTGTGGTTGATTCCATCCTGATGAATGTCCTGACAACTATTTTTATTCTCGCCATCTGCCTCTCCCTCAACTGGCAGGTGACACTTGCATCATTGGCTTTTTTCCCATTTTACGTCGTGAGCCAGAAGTACTTTGGGAAGCTGGTACGTAAGAAAAAACAGATCCTTATCAACAGGGCCAGTGACCTGCTTAGCTTCTTGCAGGAGAACATTACCAGCATTCAGGCAATAAAGTCGTTTGTGCTGGAAAATGTCGCGCTCGAGCGCTACAAGAAAAAAAATACGAAGCTCATCAACCTAAATCTGGACCTCAGCCTTCTCCAAAGCTATAGCGGCACTGTTGTGGGGCTTATTACGTTCACTCCACTGATCATCATCCTGTGGTACGGCAGCTACATGGTTATCAAGGATGTCATCTCTGTCGGTGCACTGATGGCACTGTACACATATATTGGAAAGCTATTCGGTCCTATCTCTGAATTAGGCAGCATCAATATCGCGATCCAGTCAACAATGGTTTCCGTGAACAGAGTCTTCGAATTTCTGGACACGAAACCAAAAGTCGTCGAGAAGAAAAATGCTCGCCCCCTAGGACTGATCAAGGGTGCAGTTACTTTGCAGCACGTTGGTTTTTCCTATCAACCAACTGCACCGGTGCTGCAGGATGTCAGTTTCGTGGTAAAGTCAGGACAAGCAGTGGGTTTGGTTGGGCCATCAGGTTCAGGCAAGACAACGATTGCCAACCTTATTGCACGGTTCTATGACCCGGCACAGGGCAAAATCACACTGGATGGAAAAGATCTACGTGACGTACAACTTGCAGCCCTGCGACGTAATATTGGATATGTTTCACAGGAGACCATTTTGTTTAATGCCACCATCAAAGAGAATATCCGGCTGGGCAAACTGGATGCGACCGACGAAGAAATAGAACAAGCTGCACGGCTTGCCAACATCCATGATTTTATCGCGAAGCTCAGAAAGGGATACAATACGATTGTAGGCGAGCGGGGTGTCAATCTCTCCGGCGGACAGAAACAGCGCATCTCCATTGCACGGACAATCTTGAAAAACCCGAAGATTATCGTCCTTGACGAGGCCACATCTTCTCTCGATTCTGAGTCTGAAGAGAAGATACAGGAAGCATTGGAGTATGCCACCCGGGGCAAGACAACAATCATCATTGCCCACCGTTTGTCAACAATCAAGAATGTTGATAAGATTGTCTTTCTGCAGGATGGTGTTGTGGCCGAACAAGGCACATTCACCAAACTACTGGAGCGACATGGATTCTTTTACCAGTTCTACCATACGCAGGCACGCGGCCTCAATAACTTCAAGGAGCAGCTCTCTGCTGAATGGAAGCGCACGCACGAGAGCGGAAAACCGTTGTCACTTATCATGCTGAATATCACCAATTTCGAACGCATTCTCCAGACAATGAAGCGGGATGAGGCATTGTCCCTGATAACAAGGATTGAAGCAATCATCGAAGCTGACCTGAGGCCAATTGATTTCATGACAAAGGTACCGCGCTCACAGTTTAGTTATTATATTGTCATGCCCGAGATAGGAATTGACGCTGCTGAGCACAAGACAAAACAGCTCATTGAGAAAGTGATGAAGCATGTGCAAGGTCCTGTTTTCGGCTATCAAGTAATCTCAGGGCCAGAGCAGATACACGAAATAATGAAGTAGGATTATAAGTATCCCCACATTCTTGCTCCACATGGGACTGAGAGAGAAGATTTTGGCTTTCTTTGGAAGACGGTATGAATCTGTCGAGTATCTTCTCCAGGCAGATGGTTCATTTATCCTCCGAGCACAGCAAGAAAAGAAGACTGTTACTTATTGTAGCAGGGAACGCGTTGCGTTTGCATCGGACCTTATTTCACTCGCATTGCAGCAACGATTCTATGGGGATCAACTGACGCCAGAATTATATCTTCCGTCCCTAACCATTGACATCGCACTTGAGCCCTTCACCACTGGTTGGATAGAAACTCCTTACGACGAGGAGACACAAACATTTGGCGAGCCGGAAGAAGTCACATGGGTGGTGCACGATGGTCTTGATTATACAAAAATATTCCACGACAAACAAATGAATACAACAATTGGCCTCCAGAGAAACTCAAAGCAGCCTTTGTCGTTTCTAGTCGCGAAGGTCAATGGGACCATCATCCATAGCCTGCCGTTTCCCGACAAGGGATTTGCTGAAGGACGGCTCCACCATTGGGAAGAGATAGTGCAACAGGAAATGGCTGCTTTGGACGTGGCAAAATACAGAAAGCTACTCAAATAGATGGGCAGTTTTAAAAATAATCCCTCAATTCTGCAGAAGATGAACTGCCTCGGCATTGAAACAACTGCGCATACGTTTGGCGTCGCTATCGTAACAGATAAGGGCGAGGTCCGTGCCAATATGAAAGACGCTGTGCAGATTGAAGAAGGTGGCATGATCCCTGCTGCAGTCGCAGACCACCACGTTGAAGTCTGTGGTACAGTCGTTAAAAAGGCACTGGAGAAAGCACAATGTTCGATGAAGGACATCGACCTCATTGCCTTTTCGCAGGGTCCCGGCATTGGCAATTGCCTCACGGTAGGGACATTTGTTGCACGGGTTCTTGCGTCATTGCACAAAAAACCACTTATTGGCGTCAATCATTGTATTGCACATCTGGAGATAGGCCGCCTCAAGACAGAGGCAAAAGATCCGGTGCTGCTCTATGCGTCCGGCGCCAATACACAAGTCATTGCATTAGAGGGAGGACGCTATCGGATCTTCGGTGAAACGCTAGATATCGGTGTGGGCAATTTCCTTGACCAATTCGCACGGTACATGGGATTGGGTTTTCCGGGCGGGCCAAAAATCTATGAGCTTGCATGCAAGGGAAAGAATTTCATCGAGCTGCCGTACGTCGTCAAAGGGATGGACCTCAGCTTCGGTGGCATTTTGACCAACCTGAAACAGAAATATGATTCGCACCAATACAGCAAAGAAGATCTTGCATATTCTGCACAGGAAACGGTCTTTGCCATGCTGCTTGAAGTGTCTGAACGGGCCATGGCACACACGGGAAAAAATGAACTTCTGCTGGGTGGTGGCGTTGCATGCAACGTCCGGTTACAGGATATGGCGAAACAAATGTGCAGAGAAAGGAATGCGCAGTGCTTTGTCCCTGCAAATGAATTCCTTGTTGATAATGCTGCGATGATCGCGTGGCTTGGCACCCTTGAGCACAAAGCCGGGATAACAACACCAGTCGAGCAGTCAAAAGTATTACCGTATTGGCGCACAGACGAGGTTGAGGTTATCTGGTCATGAGCGTTCGTGAGGCATACTCAAATCCGGAAGTTATTGCCCTGTACGCAGCCAGAAAAAAACTTTGGGCTACTGAAGAAATACTCATCAGGCGCTATTTCAGACGTGGCAGGACTCTTGATCTCGGTGCCGGGACAGGCAGGACAACGCACTGTCTTGAACGTGCAGGATATCAGCCGGTTGCGCTGGATTTGTCTAATGCCATGCTCGCTCAAGCCCATTTTCCCCGATCCGTTATTGGCAATGCAGCACAGCTCCCTTTTATCCCCGGCAGTTTTGAGAATGCATTATTTTCATACAACGGATTGTGTCATCTCACGCCACACCTGCAGGCAATGTGCATCAGGGAGGTGAGCCGCGTGCTGGTGCCTAATGGCATTTTTCTCTTCACCATCGAGCAGCGCAAATGGTATCAGCAGGGCATCCTGGATTGGGTCATCCATGCAGGCTCATCCCAGCAATTCAGATGCCCTTTCTATCGCCCATGGCAAAAGGAGATTCTGGCACTGCTTCGACAGTATGGATTTCGCGTATTGTTTGTCGGTCCCCGTGACCAGCTGGCACCTGAAAAAGATTATCCTGACTGCTCCATGATTGCTGCCTTGCGTGAAAGCGCACAGCCACCGCAGTCCTGACATGCTGAAATAATCGGCTTCTCCTGCGCAAGACCCCACTTCATCTGCTGCTCAATAACAGACCAATCATCCAGCATGATGTTGCCATACGTCTGCTCCCACGCTGGACAGAGTGTCACATCCCCATTTGGTTGGATGGCTATTTCCTCATCACCAGCACCGCAGTGGTCAGCATGAAAAGGAGTTCCCTGAAGGAGATGCTTCTCAAATGCGTGGAAGGTAACGTGGTAGGGCAGGGAAAGAAAGGAAACGGCCTGCACAAGTTCCCTTTGCTGAGCCATACTTGGAAAAAGATAATGACGACTACGCGCCACCCCTGCTGCGTACAGAGCAGATAATTGGAGCGCAGCAATGCCAAGCTGTGCGCATTCCTTGAGGAACATGGGAAGGGATACGATATTGGCTCGTGTCACAACCGTATTGAGAACAACGGGGATGCCTGCTGCAGCCGCAATGCGTATACCTTGCATTGTCTTGTGAAAGAAAGGTCCCCGTGTCAGTTCATTATGTATCTTTTCCGGACCATGCAAGGAAATGAAAAAATAGTTCACTGTCCGGAACCGGGCTGCAAGCTCTGGTGTCAAGAGTGTACCATTTGTCTGGATGGATAGCGGCAGCTGCGGCGCCTTTTGACGGATATAATCAACAAGAGACGGCAACCCTTTGTCAAGCAATGGCTCTCCACCAGACAACGTTATCATTGATGGTGCTAAGGCAATGACGCTGTCAATCGCCCGTCTTTTTTCTGCAGGAGACAATGTGGCCATCTGCCCATGTTCACGCCAATGGTTAAAGCAAAAAAGACATCGTTCATTGCAGCCTGCCTGAAGCAGGAACACAATACTCTTCATATCGCCACCAGCCGACGGCTGTGCTGCATGATCTCACCAAAGAGTGTATCATCCTTCTTCAACTCCTGCAATGCCATCCTGAACCAATTCACAGTTGCTGCCCGTTTGCCTGAAAGCACAGCAATGAAATCATCCATCGTTACCTGACGTGGCTTTTTGCTGGCGAGCGAATCCCGCAACGCGATCTCAATGGCGTTATCGCACAGCTCCACAAGGTCTGCGCCAGAATATCCTTCAGTCTCAATAGCAATGGCAATACCATTGACATCACCCGCGACAGGCTTTAATGTGAGATACTGCTTGACAAGTTTGTACCGTGTCTTGAAGTCTGGGGGGGGGACAAAAAGAGGATCCCCGAATCGTCCTGCCCGCCGCAATGCGATATCCACATTCCATGGTTCATTGGTTGCACCAATCAGCAGGATACGTTGGTCGCGGTTTCCCAGACCATTGATTTCAACGAGCAATTGGCTGACTGCAGTCCGGGCATATTCCTGTGCAGTGCTCCGCTCACTACCCAGGGCTTCAAGCTCATCAAAGAAGATGATACTGGGCGCAGCTTCCCGCGCCTGTGCAAAGAGACTGGAGATATTCTTTTCCGTTTCACCCACATATTTGCTGGTCAGGTTACTCACATTGGCAACAAAGAATGAACAACCGGCTTCATGCGCCGCAGCTTCTGCTATCAGAGTTTTTCCACAACCCGGAGGCCCGTACATAAGAATACCCCCTCCAACCTTTTTCCCATAATATGCGTAGAGGTCTGGGTGCCGGAAAGGTTCTATAATCTTCAGCCGGATTTTCTCCTTGACTTGCTCCAAACCTGCAACGTCATCGAATGACAATTTCTTCTCCTCGACAATAAGAGGGCGATATGATTTTTTAGGCTGCTGCTGCGATGCGACATAGCATTCTTTGGCACGTTGGACGTATGTCTGGGCAAGGCCTGCTGCACAGACCTTTGATAATGTGATATAGATATCAGCAGCCTCCAGAAGCAGGGCTTTTCTCTCCTCATGCTCAACTACTTCACCTGCAAGAAGTTCTCTTTCCTGCGCCTTTTTTAGCAAGTCGTCGTGCTGCATCGTTTTTTCTCCCGGGCAATCAGCTCTTCAAGCTGGTCCCGTTCTTGTTCCCACGTTTCTTTTTTCGACGAGGCCATATAACTAAGCGCAAGGTCAAGTGTTGGATGGTAAGTGAACCCGAGTTCCCGTGCTGGCAGGATAGGCGTCTCTTTCTGAACGTAAAGGACTGGCTTCCAGCAGTCCTCTGCTTGATGAGCAACATCTTTCTGCACTGTGGCTTCGTAGGGCGATACGTGTGCATAAACGTCTGCAAACGTGGACTGACAGCACTCAGCACTACGGGCATATGATGGTTTCCCGCCATCCACACCACAGAGCTGCCCATACAACGTGAATGCACCGCATGACATAGAGTCACCTGTGACACCTTTGTGCCACAATGGTATCTAGGAGAAACCGCTTTTTAAGGATGATTCGCAGGGAGTGCGCAGGATTGAGACAAAAAAATCACACTGTGCACACAAAGAGCGTATCGCGATCTGCATCGATTTCCCGTACTGATGCAAAGGTGAGAATTTCTGCCCGAATCTGTTTATACTCCTTTGCTTTTTTCAGGAGAGAAATAATGACCCACTGCGACGAGACGCGCCGCATCTCTGCTATACCCAACCGCCAGTCGTGGAAGTTATGCAGTGCACTGACTGATTGCACAAGAGCAAATGACTTGTCCTTGAATGGCAGTGCCTCTCCGCAGCCCTGCACAAGCAACCCGCCTCTTTTCTTCGCCAATCTGAGCAATCGAATGCTCGGGTCGAGGCCAATCGTATTTTTCCGAGAGAATGACAATCCGGTTCCACAGCCAATATCAAGGATTCTACCCAGCACGTTGGGCAAATGTGCAATGAGAATGGCTCGCTTCAGCCGTTGTTCGTCACCGTGCAACCGGTCATAGCCCCGCGCAAGCTCATCATAGTATGTCAGTGGCATATGTCAGGACCACGGTCTTTCCGATACTCGTCCAGAAAGGCTTTTGCAAGAATGTCAATATCTTTACGGACATCTTCTCTATAATCAGGTAAAACCAGTCGACGCTGGATGGCACTAAGTCTTTCGAGCGTCACACTGAACGCTGCGTAAAGGGTCTCTTCATCCATGCCCCAACTGGCGGCTTCCTTGAATGCCATCCCTATATCGGACCCTTCCTGCCACAAAGGAAAATCGCGCTTGGCATCATCAAGATAGCGCACCATCAATTCATAATCTTGCGCAGCAACATGGGGGTTCTGGCGATATGAATCGAGCATAGAACAACAATACTCTGTATGATCACAATAATTACGCAAGATCTCCTTGGTGGCTTCAAGGACTAATGGGATATCATGAGACAGCTGTACTGTTTCGCGATACTTTTGCAATGCACGTTCTACAATCAGCTCTTCGCTTTTCTTGTCGAATTCCTTCTCAGTTATCGTACCATGCGAAAAATCTTGCAATAACATTTCAAGCTGTGACTGCAGCTCGAGTGATGCCTCTTCAAACACCTTTTTTTTAAATGCGTTATAGTGTTCTCCCATGACTGAAAAGAATACGAAGCAGTTTATTAAGATACTGCTGTTGTGGACGATAATTCTTTGCCCATGCAATGACTGCATTACGCGAGAATCGTATCTTTTTCCGGACAAGAAGGGGCTGTAACCGTAACAGGTAACTGCAGAACTGGGTGACATTATGCGGTCGCTTTGTCTTATGCGCCCGCTCAAAATCGAGCAGGACCGGCTTTGCACCATCAACAATGATATGCTTATAGGGGTTACTCATCTCTTCCTTAGCAATGCCATGCTTATCGAGCATAAGAAGTTGCAGCAGCAAGCTCTTAAAGAATTTTTTGAGGTTATCTTTGTTCATGGATGGCAACCTGTAGCGGAATTGCTCACCCGGAACAAATTCATAGAGCACATACCATTTGCCGTGGCCAAGCAGCTTAGGCCCTATGCCGAGCTTGTTAACAACGTTCAGCATCCGTGCCTCACGGGCTAATGCTTCAAGCGCCCGGGACATCGGGTGATGTACTTTGGCTGCGATGGTCTTATTCCCCAGTTGACCCGTGAACACAAGACCACGCTTACCTTTTGCAAAAAAAGCGAGTTCCGTAACTCCGGTTTTCTCCAGCACAGTATACACAGGAGTTTTGGTAATACGATACACGTACAACTGCTCATGAGGTATCCTCTGCATCATGACCATTTCTTTCTCGAGCAAAGATTGCATGATCACCTCATCAATTTTCTCTTTGTTGGTGAGGGAACTAAACACAATAAGGATTACTCCTCGGGAAGAAAGATAGCGCGAGCTCTGTTGGATAAAACGAACAAGAAGCTCATAGCCATGTTTCCCTCCAGTCGTGATGAGCCGCGACTGCAATGGCTCCCGCTTATCGTATGGGAGATATGGCGGGTTGAAGATGATTGTGTCAAATGGACCAACACATGCAGAAAAGAGATTGCTTTCAATGAATGTTATATTCCTGTCATGATGCTGCTTACGGCAATAGGCGATTGCTTCCGGATTGATGTCAACGGCGACAACACGCTTTGCTTTACGGGCAGCAAGATGGGCCAGATAGCCGGATCCAGTACCCATGTCGAGCACGCGACCATGGGCATATCTACTCACGGCCCGACCAAGCAGGTACGTGTCTTCCCGTGGTTCATAAATGGTGTCGTACATACCGAAAACAAGGACATAATCGCTTAAATAGTTGTTGAAATTGATTCTATAAAATGTGGTGTTCTTCATCACCACATTGCTTAATATAATACTGCTGATTTCCGATGCCCGGTGAAGAAAATGAACAATACAATCGTCAAAAAGCTTGAAGGAAAAGTCACAGTGAACAGCCATGTCCATATCGAGACACCGGGTGGAGAAATCGTCCTCCCCCACCCACTGACACAGAAACTCATGCGCAGGCTGGGAATCCGGAGGGACGAATGCAATGGTTTGAACAGCGATGATGCTAACATGTATTTGGCCATGCGCCTTGAGGAAGAGCTCCAGCACCGTGACTATTACGTGAGGGGCACCGGGCAGGAATGGTTCGGGCTTGTCACATCAAAATTTGCAGGCATTACTGCTGATCAGATACGCGACGCACTCACTCGCCTACACGTTGGGGGTATTGTCGAGCAGCAGTTCCATCCATCAATGGTCCATGTTCCTTTATCGGGTTCACTAGGCAACCTCTATGCATTCATCGACCTCGGAAAGTACGGAAACTGGGGCGGCAACGGCGAATCTGCAGTGAAGTACGGTATTTCATGGTATAATGGTCTCTGCACGAACTGGACACTGTTCCTGCATAAGGAAGCGGGTGTGCGAGGAAAGATTATCCACCTGAAAGACAATGAGCATGACCTCTCGCTTGAAGCGCTTGCAATGAAACTCGAGGCATTGTCAGCTTTCGGAAAAAAAGTTGAGGAGCGAGTAGAAGCAAGCAAAGACATCCCTATTGACGGGGACGTGCTTACAGATTATCTTATGCTCTACGAGAACAGGGGGTTGAACAAGCAGCTTGCGACAGCGCTCAGAGAGCGGCCTGCACAGACGATCTATGACCTTGCTTATGATATGACACTGCTCTGCCAGCACATGACCAAAACACCATTGGCGCGCAAACGGGTGGAACTGCTTGCTGGAGAGCTGCTCATTGCATATCCCACCATACGGGAGACAGTACTGGGAAAACGCATCGAGCGGTATGCAATGCTCGGCCATCTCGTCTACGAGACAAAAAATCTCATGGGTCATTCGACATCACTCCGGCAGATACAGCATTCTGTCCGGAAAATAGCGCACCTTGACCATGATGATGACATTAAGGAACTGGAAAAGAGGCTCAGCTTTATGGCATCGTTGCAGCGGCGGAATAAGACAGAAAAGAACCAATATGCAAGTTCGGCATGTGCCATCAGTTCTATCCTCAATGCGCTTGAGAACAGATATGATGGTGCACTCCAGCATGCGATGAAGAAATATGGTGATGACCAATGAAACCCGGAACCCCAATCCCATTCCAGAAAGCGGTTAATGGAAATCTGGAGAACGCCTTGCGCCAGCACAAGGGACGAACGCAGGCAGACATCAAATACAATGGACAACGGACAGAAGTCCACATCATGCCCGGACAGGGGCCATGCTTCTTTTCCAAAAACTTTGTGGAGCTTAATCCCCGATGCTTCCCGGAATTGCTGCCAGACCTTGAGCGCTATAGGATTGCCACGATCTTTGACGCAGAAATCGTAGGAACTGCCGGTGGTGCAGAAGGCCTTGTTGCTATCCAGCGCCGACCAAAGAAAAATCCAGACCATGCCAAAGTAGCTGAGTACCCGATACAGTTGCGTGTCTTTGACGTGCTCTACTATGGCCAGTCAATGCTCGATGCATCGCTTGATGAACGACGCGGACTGCTGGAGAAGATAGTTGTGGGAAAGAATGTCCTTGCTGCAGAGAGTAGGCATATCTCAACACAACAAGACTTGGTTGCGTTTTATATGGACGTTGTGCACACGCGCAAGGAAGAAGGGCTTGTCGCCAAAGATAGGACGGCACCATACCTTGCGGGAAAGGAATCAAAGACATGGCTCAAGCTTAAGGAATTTGAGACACTGGACCTCGTGGTCGGCGGCGTGTACAATAATCCATTCAATGCTGTTCTGCTCTGCGCATATAACGATGCGACAGGAACCTATGAGACTGTGGTTAAGGTTGGTGTTACGGGAGAACTGCAACAGGAAATCGCCACATCCATTGGATCACAGTTGACCAATAGCCCTCCGCCGAATATTGTCTTTAACCCCAAATTGCAGAAAAAGACGTACCAGCGCAAGATACCGACTGCGTATGTCAATCCAGACAAGTCAATCGTTGTCACGGTCAAGGCACAGGATATCAGCTACAATGACAACTGGCACAGCTGCGGGGGCTTGGACAAAGCATATTCGTTGCTTATTCCTGTCATCACCCACATCAGGGAACCAACGGATAAGGGACCTCGCGATGCAACGAGGCCAGCCCAGATTGCTGAGCTGTTCGCAGCACAGCATTTTTAAGGTGGAAAAACTGAGAACTTGGCATGGATGAAAAAATCCTGTTGCTGGCTGGACTCACACGGAATGAGGCAAAGGTCTATCTGACATTGCTGGATGATGGCCCATCACTCGCAGGAAGCATTGCAAAACATAGTGGCATCCACCGCCGCTCGGTTTATGATTTATTAGCCAGATTGGCTGAGAAAGGACTTGTTAGTTATATCGTCGAGCGTAAGCGAAAACGCTATGAAGCGACCAACCCGGCGCATGTCATCGAGCTCATGAAACAGGCGCAGGAAGATGTCGAAAAAATCATGCCGTCTCTCCTGAACAAATTCAATACCGTCAAGGAAAAGCAGGAGACGGTCTTTTACCGCGGAAAGGAAGGGGTAAAGACTATCCTCGCAGACCAGCTGGCTGCAAAAGAGATTCTGGTCCTTGGCGCATCGCCGCAGGCACAGGAAATCATCAAGTATTATTTCCACAAGTATGATGAAGCAAGGAAGAAGAAGCACATCCAGATACGGATGATCTTTAATCAGCGGCCGTCATACCCAATCCCCTTGAGCACGATACGATATCTCCCCCTTGATGCAAAAGCGGCTGTGAATATTTATGGCAGTAAGGTGGCCATCATTCTCTGGACGGAAAAGCCGTTGGGAATTCTTATCAACAACAGTGGCATTGCAGACGCATTCCGGCAGTATTTCGAACTGTTATGGGGCATTGCAAAGGATTTTAAGTAATGGCTCTTTGCCCGACCACATGCGCCTGTAGCTCAGTTTGGATAGAGCGTCAGCCTCCTAAGTTGAAGGTCGGGGGTTCGAATCCCCCCAGGCGCGTCTTTTTCGAAAATAGAGATACCCAAGCGTGTTCGTCACTGCTTTTGCACCAAAGTACAATCCAATGCCCGCCAGACCGCCAAAGCCTCCTGCAGCGACGGCTAATGCACATTCAGTATAAAACGCGCACGTTGCTCCACACTGATCACCACTGCGTGCACTGTCCAGCTTCTCTCCATTCAGTTCCCATGCATAATGTGCACGCGCTAGTTTCTTCTGATTAGGCGTTAAGAATTCAAAATAGAATAAGACATTGGTTCGTAAAAGTAGCGTGACAAAACCACCGGCTGCGCCAACGCAAAAGCTGCTCAAGCCTGATTGCGGGTGCACTTGCATCTCCTTCGATTCCGGCACAACAATCTCGTCTATGCACATTATCTATTCCTCTTCCTTCATAGTGCAGACTTTCTTGCCTTCCCAGAAATACCAGCAGCTTTTGCCGAAGAACTTGAATTTGATGCAACTCTGGCACACATGATTCGTCGTTTCGTCCATTATGCGGGACGAACGGCATCGGCAATTTAAAGGTTTCTGAACGAATACGTGGTAAACGCATGCCCAGCTGCACCGTCAGAAACCAGCATCTGCTTCAGGCGCGGTTGCAGCAGGATGGTATGCAGTGTTTCAATCTCTCCCGGTTTTGCCAGTGGAAACTGAACACCCGGCAGTGCCAAGGCACGTTTGATAGTGTCGCTCGACACATTTTGCCGCTGTTTCCCGAGATAGCTATCCACCAGTGTCTGACGAGGACATGACTCATTGCGGGACCTGTAGGAGTTCGTGTGCGTCAGAACCTGTTGACCGGAATAAAAGTAGACCGCTTCAGGAGTCGCTTCCGCACTAATAATCAAATAGTCATCCGCCAGCAGGTAATGAGCTGATGCAGCGCGTGGTGAGAACGTGAGCATTGAGATGGCCTCTTCACATGAGGTACATCCCAAAATGCGTCGCAGGAGCACATGGATAGGGAAACCTTCTGATTTTATCTGATCGGTCTGCAGATAATTCAGGCAGACAGCGACTCCTGCATCATTGAGACCAATTTTGCCTACCATGCCCGGCTCAATAAATGCCCTTATTCTTGGTGCGCCATGCGGCTGTAACTCGACCATGCACGGCAGCCCTTTGAAGGTGTTCAACCAGTCCCAGTTCTGACCTAGCTCTCCACCAAGCCCAATTGAGGTGCACTCAAGCACAGAGCGCGGCAATAGTTCAGTCCGTGCATTGAGTGCAATAACCTGCTCAAGAGAGAGGGCTGCACCATCAGCGATACCCTGCATTTCATCAAGGATATGGGGAACCAATGCCGACAGGGAAGTTGCATAGCCATTGACACGATCCAGTAGTTGGCCCGCAGGAATCTTCCAGAGCTCCTGATACAGATCAATTGTCTGGCGAATAGCACTACGCAATGATTCACCATGCCGCCGACCCATTTCCCGTGGCTTTCCATTGAGAAGAATATCAAGCATTGCATCTATAATAAGAGCCAGGTATTTATAGCCGTCGGCCACCAGCACCTTTAAATAAACGCATTTCCTCCACTCAGCCATGCTTCGTCCCTCTCATATCAAGGAAGGTGTCCGCTTCGGAGCAAGGGCACTGGCTGCACGTTTCCGGAAACCAAAGACGTACATAGGCGATGCACCGCAGATATGCAAGCAGATTGTGCAGGAATGCTGGAATGGGACCTATTATCAAGTCAGCACGGGCAATTTTCCCCAGTTCTGGATGCGTGACTTTGGGCTTTGCGTCGATGCACTGCTTGCATTGGGCTACCGCGAACAGGTTGTTTCCTCACTCTCATTTGCGCTTGAGCACTATCAGCGTGCGAATAGGATAACCACGTTCATCACAAAAAAGGGGAAGTGCGTTGATTTTCCGGTTATGGCCATTGATTCACTGCCATTTCTGCTGCATAGTTTAGTCCAAGCGGATGCACAAGAGCTTGTACAGAAGTATAAGGACTTCCTTGAGGCGCAGCTTCGCGTCTGCTATCAGGAAATGTTTGACATGAAAACCGGCCTGGTCCGGAAAGATAAACATTTCTCATCAATAAAGGACCATTATGCACGGCAATCCTCATGCTACGATAACTGTATGCTAGCCATGGCTGCATGTGATGCTAAGACGCTGAAGCTCACAAATCCGTTTACAGGTTATGATTTTACACGCATCATTAAAGAAACGTTCTGGACAGGCACATATTTCCTTGATGACCTGTCAGGAAAATATCATGTCGCAAGTGATGCAAATATTTTTCCATTTTGGTGCGGCATTTTCACTGACAAGGAAATGCTTGCTTCTGCAGTGGGCGAGATGAAGGCACAGGGGTTGGATAAGCCGTTCCCAGCCAAATACACACAACAGCGTATCAGGGAACAGGAGCTTTTTCTTCCCTCATTCTTTGCATCAAATTATGAAGGCAACTCTATCTGGACGCACCTCGGCTTCTGCTTCATTGATGTAGTTATGATGCTTGACAAGAAACTTGCACAACCGTATGTCCGGGACCATGCCAAAATCATCGAGAAACATAAGAATGTCCTTGAAGTCTTCAACCCGGATGGAACACCGTATAAGCGCCTCTTCTATGTGCGGGATGAGGGCATGCTCTGGGCAGCAATGTTCCTGAAATGGAGCTAAACTATATATAGAGGCCATCGCCCCCGCACGTCCATGAGACGGCTACGGAAAGAACCACTTGTGGTATTATTCCTCATTGCCGCTATTTCTTTATGGTTTGTCTATCAAAAAGAGAGTACCCAACAAAAAGAAGCACCTCAGGAAAATACTGTTGATCCAGTTGACGAAACGCCATTGGTCATCCAGATTATCATCCCATTATCTGGTCCTTCTGCAGTGATGGGTACATCAGCGCAGAAAGGTATCGATGTTGCTGTCGAAGAAATCAAAGACACCGGCGGCGTCCATGGGCAAACAGTGCAAGTCCAGTTTGGGGATGGAGCATGCACCGCTGCTGGAACAAAGCGTGCAATGCGGGGAACATCACCCGTGATCATTACTGGTTGTGATACAGAAACTGTAGCAGCTGGATTGCTGAACCCAAAAATGACCATTGTCGGGATTGCTGCATCATCCCCGGACATCAGAGAAGTCGGGGACAATGTCTTTAGCGTCTGGCCGTCAGATGATTTACAGGGTAAATTGCTTGCGGAGTACATGATTGCGATCGGAGTCAACAGGACAACATTACTTTTCATGGATTCAGATTATGCACTCGTTGTGAAGAACAGATTCAAGGAGACATATATACGGCTCGGTGGATTGATTGAGGATGAAATAATTTACAATAATAAGACCCTTATTCCAGACGCAACATCTCTTTTCATCGCTGCTGACAATGATGAAGTTCTCAGTACGGTACAGGAATACAAAGGCCCCATCTTTTCAACAGAAACATTAGGCCATCATCGTGGAGTCATCTATGTCAATTACACTTTTACTAATACAACGACAGCACAAGGATTTATCCATGCATATCAGAAACGCTACGGCACCGTGCCAGACTTGGTGGCTGCAAATGCCTATGATGCAATAATGCTTGTTGCAGAGGCGCTCAGGAAAAATGCAACTGCAAAAGGAATAAATGAATACTTGACATCAGTCAAGGCATGGCAAGGTGCTGGCGGCTCCCTGACCATTGATCACCACGAAGCAATCAGACCGTTAGCGATCATGAACGGTACGGAAGCTATATAAGCCGTTACAGAGTAAGACCTCTGATGCAGCAAACAAAATGGTGGGCAATGGCTCTCGTGCTCACATGCACATTCTTTACATCTGTGGCACAACTGCTTCTCAAGACAGGAGTGATGAAAATCAGCCGAACACTCCCGATGAATGGACCATTACTCCTCGGCCTTTTGCTCTATGTCATCGCAGCTGGACTCTTGCTTGTGGCATTGAAATTCGGGGAACTCTCTGTTCTCTACCCAGGCATTGCTACAAGCTTCATCTGGGTCAATTTGCTCTCTTTATTTATCCTACATGAGGACATTCCCCCTCTTCGTTGGGTTGGTATCGGACTAATCATTTTCGGAGTTTCGCTCATTGGCTTGGGGTCAAAAACAGCCATTGCCATGAGGACAGGATAATGGCAACAACAGTTGGTGCAATGGCACTTGTGTTGATTTCATGTGTTACCGGATCATTTGGAGCGCTTTATCTGAAAAAAGCCGCTGCACAACTATCATGGTCCTTGAAAAGTTCGGCCTCCAAACATCTTGTCATCGGGGTTGGATGCTATGGTGTCGGCATGGCATTGGGCCTCGTGGCTCTCCGGTTTGGTGACCTATCAGTGATCTATCCCCTAACGTCGACAGCATATATCTGGATTACTCTCTTGTCAAAATACCAACTCAGGGAAGACATCAACCTGTTGAAAACTGCGGGGATATGCAGTATCATCATCGGCGTCTCACTCATTGGGTTGGCACGGTAAGATATAAGAAGCAAGATGCCTTGCGTTGGGACATGGAGACGATTGTCATCTCTGTGGGTGGTTCCCTGCTTGTCCCCGAGAGCATTGACACAGAATTCATTAGTCGATTTAGGGACTTCATTCAATCGATGAGGGACACAAGGTTTATTCTTGTGACGGGTGGGGGTGCTGTGTGCAGACGCTACCAGGATACTGCGCGTGCACTGGGCGTGACTGAGCAGGAAAGCTTGGACTGGATAGGAATCATGATCACACGGGTTAATGCTGAACTGCTCCGCGCAGCTTTGGGCAGTTCTACCGAAGTACAATATGACCCGCATAAACGAGCGACAGGAAACAAGGTAATCATTGCAGCAGGGCACTTGCCGGGCAGCAGCACAGACTATGATGCCGTGATCCTTGCACAGACGTATAAGGCAACATTGCTGATTAACTTGTTCAATCAGGATTATGTCTATGACAAAGACCCACGTCTGCATCCGGATGCACGTCCGCTTCCTGTGCTCAGTTGGAAAGATTATCTTGCCATGATTGGGCCGACGTGGAATCCGGGGTTGCATGCACCGTTTGACCCTATCGCAGCCATGGAAGCACAAAAAAGTGGCTTGCGGGTGATTCTCGCCAATGGAGCTAATCTGGAGAATGTGGCCCATATTATTAGTAGGGAGTCATTCATCGGCACCGTGCTGGAGTAACAAGTCGATGCTCACAGGGTTGATGGCCATTGAGAGCTTTTCAATGGTCCCATTCTTGCATAACTTTTTTAAAAGACTGACTGTTTTCCTTTGAAATGGTGGAAAAAATGAACTCCGTGAGAAAATGGTAAAAGCAGTGGTCATTGGCGGAGGGGTGCATGGACTTCTCTCTTCTCTTGCGCTTGCTCGGGAAGGCGTTCAGGTCTCTCTGTTGGAAAAAGAGACTGGGGTCATGATGGGAACATCGATAGCGACACAATACCGGGCGCATCTCGGGTATCATTATCCTCGGTCACCTGAAACCGTCGCTGAATGCTTTGAAGGGTTAGAATTTTTTAAGGGAAGATATCCGGAAGCCTTGTTTTATCCGGAAGAGAACTATTATCTCTTGGCAAAGGAAGGGTCCAAAACGTCTTATCCCCAATATAAGAAATTTTGTGAAAATGTTGGGCTCCCGTATGATGAAAAAGAACCGGCGAAAACTTTCTGGAATAAAGAAAACATAGACGGTTTTTTCAGAGTTCCAGAACCAGTTTACAATCCAAAGATTCTGAAAAGATTGTTAGAGAGAGAAGTATCTGAATTAGGGATTGATGTTCACACTGGTTCAAGAGTCGTCGGGTTTGAGAAGGCAAACAGATATTGCATCATCTCTTCTGATGGCCGCTCAGGAAAAAACAGACAGCATCCGGCAGATGTGATCGTCAATGCAACCTATGCATGTACAAATAACATCTTAACGATTTTGGGGTTAGAAAGAGATATGACGCGCTATTTCCTTCAGCATACTGAAGTCGTCATTGCGCGAAGCAAGGACAAAATACCGGCGTTGACCGTCATGGATGGCCCATTCATCAGTTTATTGCCGATAATGGGTGAACAAGAGACAGGGTTATATGTGGTCTACGATGTTGTCCATTCTGTATTGGATAGGAAGGATGGCTATTTCATGGATGACACAAAGCGGAGTCAGACCAATTGGGATAAAATGGTAGAGCATGGCAAAGAGTACTTCCCATTTTTTGGAGATCTGGAATATGTGCAGTCGTTGTATGGCACTCGACCAATTCCCGTCAGTGTTGTTGGTGACGCCCGCCATACACGAATCAAGGCTCATCAGGATGCTCCCGGGATTTATTCCCTTTTTGAGGGTAAATTTATTTCTGCTCCACTCATGGCTCAACGATTAGTCGAGAAGATAAAGGAAGACAAATTTATATGAATCATCTCCTGCAGATTGGTCTCATCGGCGTTGGCCCATGGGGTTTGAATTATCTCAGAACCATCATGAAGATGGACGATGTTCAACTGCGTTGGGTCTGTAGTCCTCACCGAAGGATTGAAAACCTGCCGGCCGGGTGCCAATTTACTCATGATTATCATTCTTTGTTGCATGACAAGCACATTGACGCCCTCATCATTGCTACTCCACCAGGGACACATTATGACCTCGCGACGTCTGCTTTATCAGCTGAAAAGGATATCTTAGTCGAAAAGCCGATGACACTTTCTTCAGGGGATGCCCTAAAAATAGTTACTCTCTCAGAAAAATCATCTCGGATTTTGATGGTCGGGCACATTTATCTTTATCACCCGGTAACACGTGTGGTAAGAAAGATGATTACTGAAGGGGAATTAGGAACTTTGATTGATTTTTCTTCTGACCGAAGCAGCCCCGGACCGGGTAGAAATGACATTAATGTCATGTGGGATTATGCCCCCCATGATTTCTCACTGATGAATTATTTGACTGGAGAAAACCCTACCAGGGTCTTTGTCCAACAAAGAGACCCACTGAATCACATGGCTGCGAATTCTGTTGATATTGTGGTCACTTATCCAAGTGGTATCAAGGGATCTATCTACAACGGCTGGACTGGTGCCCAGAAAACAAGAAAGGTCATCATCTCAGGAAGCAAAAAGACAGTTCTCTTTGATGACATTTCCAAAGAATTAAGCATTCATAACCTTCAAAATGGTACCACATCCCAGCGTTCTTTTTTGAATGAGACGAGCCCATTGGAGCTCCAGTGTTCTTACTTCTTTGATTGTGTACGAACACGGGAAAAACCTGTGACTGACGCGAGTAATGGATATACCATCATTAGGATTTTGCAGTCTGCTCAGGAGAGTTTAGAGACGGGGAAAGAAATTGCTCTTGACTGGTCTAAATGAGAAAGCATTAAGAAGCATTCAGAATTCTTCTTCAGCACCATGAAAATCTGTTTGTATCCGTATACAGAAGGATCGGGTATAGGAACATACATTATTGAGTTGGCGCACGCGTTAAAGGAAACGAATAATGAGATAATCGTCATCGGTGAAGCAAAAGATGTTGCTGAAAAGAACATGCTTTGCTTTTATCCGTCACCAGCGAAAACGTTTTCATTTTTGGGTGATAAGATAAAGCAGCTGCCTCCTTTTTCGTCGATTGATCCTTTTTTTGTGGGCAAAGAGGTCTCTGCACTTATCAATAGAATCGACCCAGATATCGTTCATACTGCTGATCACCTTCCGTACCACACGATAAGAGCCCCAGTGATTGGGGTCGCTTGGGATTTTCCCAAGGGAGTGAAAGAATGCATGGTGCTGGCAAGACGATATGCACCTTTTTTTCAATTACCTTACCGGATTGTAAGGGAAATTGAGATGAGCATCAAAGACTATTTTGCTTTGCAGAAAGTAAGATGTGTCTTAGGCGTTACCAATTTTGTTACCGAGACCCTCGTGAAAAAAGGATATAGGGCGCTCTATTTCCCTCCCGGTATAACAATTCCAAAAGGACGCGTCAAAAAGAAGGAAGAGTTGACCATGACTTTCGTTGGACGGCACCATATCTGGACAAAAAGAAAAGGACTCTATTTACTTTTCAATGCACTGGAGAATGTCAAGCAGAACTTTACTCTTGAGATCATGGGCGAAATTCCCCCTTACTTTGCGGTGGTCCTGAATAAGTACCCCACCCTCAAACCAAAAATTAAGCTGTTGGGGCTGCTGCCTCGGGAGGAAACGCTTTTTCATATTGCACAGAGCCATTTGCTGGTAGCACCGTCCTTATATGATGAATTTGGATATGCGATTCTGGAAGCTGAAGCAGCAGGAACACCCGCTTTGGTTTCACGAGATAATACGGCCTTCAGAGAACGTGTTCATCATCAGAAACTGGCAATTGATGTCTTTGACAAGCATGAATTTGCTCGCACGCTGCAAGACCTCTTGTCTAATAAACAACAGCTTATTACTTTAGGGGAAGAGGCCCGCGAATTCATCAAGCATGAATATGCATGGGACAAAAAGATTCCACAACTGTTGAAGATCTATGATGATAACAAGCTGATTCGATAAGATAACCGGTTTACTGTTTAACCTCTATCACTTCATGAAATGACTATATCTTCGTCGCTTCCGGATTTTCGTGCGCGAAACCGAGATACAGGTTCTCCTTCTCTTCTGACAATGAGAACTCTTTTGGATAATTGACTTTCCAGATGCGCAACGGTCCAATCAGCCGGCCATTGTAGACAAGGAAAGGCATCTTATCACTGTCATCATAAGCAAGCTCAAATGCCGGAACCGGGAAACGAGGATTTTTCCCGTCGAAAAGATACAGGTTTGTCCACATCGCCTTGACCCCTTCTTCGGAGACATAAAGACCTGCCCCGATGATATTTTGTTTGTCCCCATTGATGGTTGGAATAATCTTCAGGCACCCTTTCAGACCAGGTTCCGGGAAGGTGATAAACTGTCCGTCAATGTATAAGCATTCAAGCGGCACATCAGTCCGTTGCCCGTTACTGCTAAACAAAGCAGCTTTTGGTTGTGATACCACTGTGCGTTTCGCTGTGGTGTTCCCTTCCTGGACAGTGACTTCATTGAATGGGACGAGGAAACCGCCAATGCCCGAAGCCATCTTCGGAAAAAACTCACCCTTGTACATAAAATCGTCATCAAGCGGATATTGCCCTTGATACAGGAAAGTGGTCCCATTACGTGTCTGCTGGCTCAGTTGAAGGTTCTGCGTGAACACATTGACCCAACTATACCGGTCATAGTTCGCATCAGAACCAATTGAGGAGAAAGCTGTGTATTTTCCAATCTCGTCAGCAATAATCAGGAGATGTGTTGCATTATGAGCAGCAAGTACTTCTAGTGCCTCTGTCTGGTTCTGTCCAGTAAGGACGTGGCGGCCGATCTGATAGTTCCAGTTGGCGTGTTCATTCCCCCCATCAGTTACTGTCGCCCGTTGTCCACCAGTCTGGACCCAGTAACCATAATCCCACCAATGCGCAAAGACAGCATCCTGTGGCGTATTGCGGCGCACCCAATCCATGCCAAGCTGCCATTGCTGATTGTATGGTGTTCCTGTATATTGCGCCTGTGCCTTAATGCCGTCATAATACTGTGGAAGTATTCCCTTGCCCAGTGTACTCCCCAGAGAAATTGGGGACAGGACAAGCAGTCCGAGCAGGAGGAGCGCAGGAACACGATAGAGTTTATCCTGCAATCCATTGGCGAGCTCAAAAAGTCGCATGACAAAATACCCGAATAGGAGTGTGGTGACCGGTGTATACGTGAAAACGAGCCGTATGGCCCCACGCGCGCCAACGGTCATGAAAAAGAACCACACAAAAATGAGGATGTATGTCTTGTTCAATTGTGATACTGCGTTATAAAAATCGTCCCTGTTCTGATAAAAGAGATACGTATAGAGGATAAAGAATCCCACAATAAACACAACAAGGCTGCCGAGATAGAGCCAGATAGATAAGGAGTTCGTCCCGTTCAATGTTGAATCCTGTGAATATCTGCTGAATGTGAAACTGAAAATGAATGCCGCATAGAACAAAACAAGGCTGGTCATCGAAATATAAGGGATATTGACCTTCTTCAGATGGTGACCCAGTGGTTTCATCAGCTCGTAGAAAAGATAGACTGACCCGAGCAGGAAGAAAAGGACATAATACTTGCCCATCTGACCGTACCAATCAACAAGATATGGCTGGTGCTGCTCAGCGACAGTCAGTTGCCACCGATCCTTTGCCCACGGAGCGACCATGTCACCATAGAGCTTGCCTGCTTTTTGGAAAAGGAACGTGGGACCGTGTACAGCAGAGATGAGAAGAAGGCCTATGAAGACAGTGCAGAGCACACACGTGATGCCACTCGGCAATAGCTTTTTCAGCCTAGGTGCTGCGCCAAAGATGTCTTTTTCAAAAAGGAGGTAATAGATAGTTCCTGTCCCCAATGCAAGGACGACCATCTCTGTTGTCGTCGAGCCAAGCAGGTCTCCAATAGATAGCAGCTCAAGATATTCCAGGCCACTGAGAAACGTGATGAACCATGTGAGATACGCAAAATAATCTTTCTCGTGGAACAAGTTAAGGAATATCTGGACAAGTGTGGTGCCTCCAAGAATAAGGTAAAGGAAATTCCCTGCACCCAGCCAGACAAAGACCATCGTGATGGTAGAGAGGCCGGTCAAAAACCCATAGAATACGCTCATTTTCACGGTTTCCTGTTGCAGGGCTTTCATATAGAGAAAAAGAGAAAGGGTAAGCATAAGCATACCCACTGCATCGTGGTCAGCAACACCAGTCATGGTACGAAAAAGATAGGCGGGACTATATCCTAATGCTGCGGTTGCAAGCAACCCGGCAAAACTACCAAAGACAGTTTGTACCAGCAGGAAAAAAACAAGTAGTGTCAATGCAAGGATGGCAGTCGGATAGATGATATAGGCATAATCAAACGTGACTGCACCGTTAAAAAAGTGCAGGAACTTATACCACATGACCAGAAAATGCGGGAATCCCTGATGTCCATGTAACAAGTCCCATGGTTCACCGTATGGGTAATACCGCATGCTGTCATGCTCCATGGCTGTTCCATGCTCAAGGATATATTCCGCATACCGGTAGAAGAGGAATGCATCAAGGTCTGCAGCGACGTAATTTCCGGATGTGACATCCTTAAGGTAACCCAAATTGGAGAAACGCACCGATGTCGCAGTGTAGATAATGAATGCCAGTAAGAGCCATGTTATGATCTTCTTGTGGGTTCGCAGGAAGGTGACTAACTGCTCACGTCTGAGGTCATCGTCACTCATTCTTCATGACCCCCAGCAATTGATATGCCATTCGTTCGACTGCTCTATGCAGGTCTATGCTCGTCTGTGCCTGGATAATGATGCATTGCCCCTGATGAACAACTCCTCTTTCTTCGGCACTGCGGAAATAGAAGACGGGTGCTGGTGCTGTCTCGCATGCAACGAGGGGTAAATCTGCCGGACAACCTTCTTCTCTCACACATGCCACCACTGGCCATACACCAAATTGCCGGAATAATGCACTAGTCTGTGCAATAATGTTCTCGGTAGTAATATTCTTTTCAAGTGGGTCATATGCGATATACACTTTTTCTCCGAGGGGGATTGTACCGATGCTGAAATTAGTGTCCGTCGGCAAGTACTGAAACTGGTACTGGGCATTGTTTATTCGCACAAGCCAACCACTCGGCTGGGGGAAAAATTGATACCCATTATATGTTGTTGCTGTTTCGTCCTGATTTCCGACGTAAACGCCTAGGCCGCTTAGGACCATAATGGCAAGGAGTATCAATGAGGCGGTTTCCTTGCGAAATCTCAGTCTCATGTCTCAGCCAGATTGCACTTTTTTTATAAATGTTACTGTTACTCGGCCATATTGAAAAGTTCACGATGGCCATCAATACTGTGAGCATCAACTTGTTACTCAATCAAGCAAAAAGGAATTGCAAGAGGGATTTTTGCCAACACCGTGTGAATTAAAAAATCCCAACCGCAGCAAGCTGCGGAGTATGGACCCATTTTGACCAATCAAATGCGAACCGATGGCCACGGAGCGATAGCGAGGAAACTTTTCAATGGGACCGCAAGAATAGTCATTCCGGATTCCGAAAGTGCCACCATGCAAGGAAGGCGCCAAACAGGACCAGTATAAAGAACCCGCTGATCCACCACACCCATGACTGCCCTTCGATTAGTGAAACCTCTTGTACTTCTCCGGAGGTGCTCACATTCACTGGCTGCTGCACTGCTTCCTGTTGAGGTGGCTCAAGTTGTGTTTCCTCTGACTGCTCCTTGGTGGACACTTCTACAGGAACTTCTTCTTCCTGTGGACCAGCAATCGCAAACCAGCTCAGATGCGGAGTCTGCGCACGGAAGGTTACCTGCACATCGCTGGATCCAGTACTCACCGTCGGTAATGGTTGCCATTGACCATCAAACAGATACAAGACAATCGTCTTATCGTCCAACTTATTTGCATCGACCCACTCTTTTGCAAGCCGGAAATCAAGTGCGGCATTTTTCACTTTTCCTTCAGGAGCAGAAGTGATAGTGATGTATTGATACACAAGACCCGGGAATTCTGGAATGGTTACTGGCTTAGCTGCTGTGCTGACAGACAACTCAAGGTTTGAGATTGCTTCTGAAGCAATAAACTCTATTTTTGTCAGAGCGATTTCCTTTGCAATGAAGCTGACTGTAACTGCTTGCCCTTGCTGGATATGAGCCATTTTTTTGACAATTTTGATGGGGCCTGTTGTCTTTGGCGTTGCCTTGCCGCCGCCTCCACCACCACTACTTGACGAAGCACTTGGCTCCTGAACATTCACGGCCACGCCAAAGCTGTCATTGGCCCGTGACTGACTGTTACCGTTGACGTCAATACATATAACAGCCGGGACAGTCACTGTCCCGTCTGCAGTGTACGTTGTTGAGTACGTATGTATTGTTCCTGCACTGCTGCTGGAGAGGTTCGTATTTGCTTGGGAAAATGAGGTCAGGACCGCCGTTGGGACAGAGCTGTTGTACCCGCACGTCGCATATTCATGCGTTGTAAACAATGCAGAAAGAGTTCCTGAAGAAGTTACCGATGTTGCACCGCTGGTGGTGATTGCTGTGGTACGGGGTGGGATAATGTCATTCACCTGAAATGAGGAGACAACAGTGGTTGTGTTTCCATCTGTGGAAGAACAACTCACGGTCAGATTATACCTGCTCCCATTAGCCAGACCAGTGAAACCTGCATTGTCTATAGAAAATGTATAATTCGAGGTGTTTACACCCACGAGCGACGGGCTGAATGATGTTGGGGAGACGAGAGTGCTCGTTGTATTCGTAAGATTATACGTGCAACTGCCAAGATTCAGGTCAAGGACCTGCCCCGTAGCAGTGAAAGCAGTATCATTACTACGATCCTGGGGGGATGTTATGTTGATAGTGGGTGCATTTGCCGGATCATCAAGACCGCCGCCGGACAGATGCGGCACGTAAAGCGTCACAGCAGTACTGCTGTTCGTGTAGCACATTGTACTCAATGACGGCTCTGTGGTGGGTGCTGTGTTATTCGTGCACTGACCCAACAGCCGGACATCAGCACCATCATCATCGACGACATAAAAGGGAACAAGCCGACCAAGCTCTCCATTGAAATTGATGGTTGCAAATGTCTTCGTCCCGTTCTGAAATGAATAATTGTTATCTGGAATGTATTGGCTCATGTTCTGGAAAAGGATGAACTGACTCGGTGGCCGTCCGCTAAGACGGAGGCCTGCTGCCAAGCCAAACACACCTGTCCGGTTCAACTGCAGGCGTATCAATGATGCCTTGCTTTCGTCGAAATGCTCACCGAAAGCAGTTATGTTGATTGTTATATTGGCCAGGCTTGCATTCGTGATGAAATCTTTTACGAGTGTCTGGTTGAGAAGAATGTTTCCGGAGAGGATGCTCCCATTCGGTTGCCTGTAGACAATATTCTGGAAGCCACCTGCTGTCCGCAATCGATTGATGAGGTCTGTCACGTTCTCTGGCCGCGACAGTGTGAAGTTATACCGGAGAATGGTCGATCGTGATGCATTGTCACCAGCAGCTATGATGACTGCATGAGAGCCAGACCTGAGATCAGAAAAGACCTGTGAAAAATTATGTGCCGACAGTGTCTTATTCACGACACCAACTTGTGTTGTGGTGTCTACAGTGATATTTGTTGAACTGATATTATCATCAGTCACCTGCCAGAGTAGTGTCACATTTCCATCCTGACTAAAGAAAGTTCTTGGAGGAAGATAGATCGAAATGGCTGGAGATATTGCATCGACGACATACGTCGTGACATTAGAGACACTATTACCTACTTCATCTGTTGCAAGCACCGCGACCACATGACGGCCGGCCTGGGATGATCCATTGAAAGTCCTGTTGAAAATAGCCCCGCTTGCTTGGAGCAGGCTCCCATTGGCAGTCACATTTGCAATGTCTGTCAATGTATCTGTTGCATTGACGACCATAACAATGGTGCCATTTGGACTAACATAGTCATCATTCAGAACAATGGAATGGACACGCGGCGCACTATGGTCGGTGATAAGAGAGAAGTTTGCTGAAGCAAAGGAAGCATTTCCATTAATGTCCGTTGCCTTGCAGTTCCAGAGAAGCTGTGCTTCAGGAACGCCAATAGTGACAGTAACATTGTTCCGCGCTCCTGTTACGGACACTGACTCGTTCTGCGCAAAAGTACCTTGCCCATTGTGGAACAGTGCCAGTGTAGCAAGCCCGGTGACATCGGTCGCATTGCAGGAGAAAGTCGTTGTATTTGCCCCCGTCACCGAACCGTTCACTGGCGCCAGGAGCGTCACGAGAGGTGCAGATGTATCAACAACAGTGAAGGTTGTACGGGTTGCATTTCTGTTACCTACCGTATCATTGGCCACCAAGTCAATGGTGTAGGTACCCAATTGTCCAGGAGAGACTGCAAGGGCACCACTGGCATTCTCTGTCCGATTAAATAATGTACCGTTCGGGTAAGAGACATTAACGAATGGAGAACCCAAATGAGCATCCTGACTCGCCCATGAGATGAGCAGGAATTCCTGATTCATCTCAAGACGGGTCGCATTGACATTTAATGAGAGTAGCGGGGCAGTACTGTCCACAGTTACTGTCCTGTTAGCAGCAAATGCTGCATTTCCCATAGTGTCATTGGCGAGGCAGGTCCAGATATATGATGAATCCGTGAGTGAGACATTGAAGGTGCTTTGATTCCGTGTGCCGCTGACATTCTGGGTACTGGCGCCTGTAAAGCCGCTCTGGTTCGTAAACAATGTCAAGCTCTGGAGTGAAGCCCCGGTCGCATTACAGACAAATGAGACTGGCGACGTGACCAGAGCAGACGATGCCGGCGAAATGGCTGTAGCTGCCACTGTTTCCAGTACGGTCGTGGTGACGTTGATTGCTGCTGTCGCTGACGCATTGCCCTGTGATGTGACGTTCACACGGACTGTATAAGTGCCAGGCGCGCTGGCAGAGACTGTCACCAAGGCAGTACGTACCTGTCCTTCTGGCACTGATGCAAACGCGCTTTGATTCAATGACGCATTAGTGCCATCGGCAGCAAGCGCAAGGGTCAGCGTATCCCTGTCATTCCCGGTGTTGCCTACCAGCACAGCATATGTTGCATTCGTCCCATTGAAAATGGTCTGGTCAGCCGATGCTGAGATATTCACATTATACAGCGTGCCAACAAACGAAGAAAGGGTCAATGAATTTGGTGCAATAGTAACATTGCGCGCCTGTGACTGGTTAAAGACATTGGGATGATACTGCGTCCGGAATGATGTGACAAAGGTATCGGAAAAAATCCCATTGAAGTTGCTTGAGGTGATACCATTGGAGCCATCCATGGGCGTCGCTTTGATGGTGTAATTACCGGGCTCAAGTCCGAGCATGAGATAATCACCCTGCCCGGTTGCACCAGAGCCAGTGCGATACCCAGTCAGCACGGCCACTGCCGGCACACCAGTCGTCGCATTCAATGCTGCTATTTGGGCACCGAAGATCTCCTGAGTGCCATTACGGACATTGCCGCTGACATTGCCTGTCACATTGAAGAAGGTGGCGCTGGGATAGGTAGCACCCAACCCGGCCCGGTCATCCTGCTCGAGGGTCCTGCCATTGATACCGATATAGAATGGAGTCATGGTTGGCCGTTTATCTGTAGAAACTTCTGAGCCGATGACTGCATGGTCAAGTCCAAAGAAATGACCAATCTCATGCATTGCAATGGATTCAATGTCATAATCTGCTCCGCCTGTCGCAAATGTAAATGATTTCCCATTGAAGATGATGTCTGCATCGAGCAAACGTCCGGTTGAGACAGAGACAAAGAATTGTGTTGTGGCAAGCGTTGATGCTCCTTGTGACAGGAAGGATCCATCTTCATCAAAAGCGATGAGGTTCACTGCATCGTTGCCAACATTAGTGCTGGTTGTATTTCCTTGATAGGAGGTTGAGATATTGGCATAGCTGAGATTTTCCCAGACTGCGAAGCTATTATTCAATGCCCGCATCATTGCACTAAATGGTACATCTGCTGAACCGTTGAGGTACGTCGTCCACTGCACCGGGATGTCTGCAGACCGCCAGAAGGTGGGGATGACTGTACCGCTGAGGTCAAATGTTGCCCGGACATAGCCATAGGATGGCACAGCCATTAGAAGAAGCAGAGTAAGAAAAATGATCTGTTTCACAGGAAGCCCCTCAACCATGCCGTGAAGCGCGCCCACCAGCTATAACGGGCACGAAATGCGTCCAAAGTAATGGACTCGATAGGCAACTCGACAAGCAGATGAGCACCGTGCAGGTCGCTTCGGAGGATATCAACACCGTCTGCGTTACGCAGGATACGGAACTTTCCCTGCCCCATGCCGACTGTATGGCCCTGCAATCCACCCCATTTTGTCAGAGCACTCTGCATCCTTGATTTCCTGTCCTCCTTGAAAAAAAGCGCAATACGCTCACCGTCATCAAACTGGGGGCTGCCCGGCACGACCATCAGGACGTCATCAACCATGCCACCTAACTCCTTCACTGTGATAATTAAGGGCTGGGATGGTCCGCGGAGCGTTTCATCGACTGCAATGGTTGTCTCCGTCACAATAGACGCCTTTTCCTTGAATGCACGATGTTCAAGCACAGTACCCATGATGACGTAATCCGCTTGCTGATCAAGCTCGTCCAAGGACTGATGGATAAAGGTGGTGGCAGTTACAGGTAAACTGAACAGGAGAAAAATGAGTACCATCACCCTTTTCATGCCAAAATCAAAATGAACAGATTATATAAAAATTGCGTGCGCAATCGTTGAAAAGCTTCCTCGCTATCGTTCTGTGGCCATCGGTTCGCATTTGATTGGTCAAAATGGGTCCATACTCCGCAGCTTGCTGCGGCAATCAATAACTCATTTTGACGCTTAAAAAATCCCCGCAGCTTGCTGCGGTTGGGATTTTTTAATTCACACGGTGTTGGCAAAAATCCCTCTTGCAATTCCTTTTTGCTTGATTGAGTAACAAGTTGATGCTCACAGTATTGATGGCCATCGT
>JACQSS010000009.1 GCA_016211195.1 Candidatus Woesearchaeota archaeon | reverse complement strand
GCCATCAATTATGTGAGCATTGGCTTCCTTCTCTTGCAAGCAAAAAGGGGATTCCAAGAGGAATTTTTGCTATTAACAGGCAAAAGCATATGCGAACCGATGGCCACGGAGCGCAAGCGGAGGAACTTTTCAATGGGACCACCTTGTGGAAATATTTAAAAGGCTGCACCGTATGGATGCGGCATGAACCTTACGCTCATTTCCGTCGCTGTGATAGGGATGGTTAGCTTTATTTTTGATGCCACAGTGGCAACCTATGTGGGACAATTGCAATTACCTTTGCTAACACCCCTTTTTGTGTTTGTGTCGCAGATTCCCGTCGTTGTCGCTGCACTCATCTTTCTCTCTTTTTTTCGTTATCGCGCAAAAAAAAAGATCATGCCTGTCTGGGTGGCGGCTTTCAGTAGTTATGTCCTCATCCATCTTATCAAGATAATGATCGTACGGCAACGCCCATTTGAAGTATTGGCATTTACTCCGCTTGCAGCCGCCACTGGCAGCTCGTTCCCCAGCGGGCATGCAGGTGTTGTCTTTGCCATGCTGCCTTTCTACCTGAATTGGTACTGGTTCACATTTGCTCTATTGGTGGCGCTTAGCCGTGTCTATCTCGGGGTGCATTATCTGTCAGACGTCATCTTCGGTGCCCTTATTGGTTATGGCATTGGCCTCATCATCCTTAGGAGGGAAAAATGGTTTCCCCGCTAGAGCTGCGCAGGAAAATGTTCCACATGGCGATGGGGGGCATATTCATGTTTCTCTTTCTTGAGGACATGGTGCAACCGATTCATCTTTTTGTATTGTTGGTCGCTGGCGGCATCGTGAGTATTTTGTCCCGTCGTTACAAGATCCCAGGTGTCTGGTGGATGCTTGTGCATTTCGACCGTCCGCAATACCTTGCCTCGTTTCCGGGCAAGGGGGCATGGTTCTTTGTGCTGGGCTTTTTGCTCACGACCGTGCTCTTTGAAAAGGAGGTTGCTCTTGCATCGCTGGGCACTCTCGTCATTGGCGATGCACTCTCCCATGTGATTGGGGTTCACTTTGGGCAGATTCGGCATCCATTTTCTGACCGGAAATTCATTGAAGGCCACATTGCCGGCGCACTGGCGAGTGCCTTTGTTGCATCGTTCTTTGTGCCGTGGTGGATTGGCTTGCTGGGAGCACTGGTGGGCATGTTCCTCGAAGGCGTCGATATTGTCATCGGCACAGACCCAGTAGATGATAATGTTGTCATCCCGCTCGCTGCCGGTGCGGTCATGATGTTTCTTTTATGATGGAATTGCCTCACTCGTGCACAACGTCTTGCAACGTTCTTTAAGAATCCCCCTGCCTTATAGGAGACCATATGATGGAAACGTCGCTTGAGACACTCCTTGCCCCAGTGTATAGGTCTCGTCTTCCACAGACCCTGCGGCAGGCCAAGGATTATTTTGAGCAAGCCTATCTTGTTGATGCAATCCAGAAGAATGTCTGGACTAAGGATAGTGCAGGCAGTCCTCTCCCACATGGCGGTGTCTATATTGATGCGGTTGCGAAAAGCATCGGGACCAGCAGGAAGAATGCCTCCTACCTCATTAACCAGAAATATCACTTGGCCCCGTTGATTGACTATTATCGTTGTGACACAGAAAAGACGCCTGCCATAGAGCATTTTTTCACATACAAGGTAATCGATACCTTGCTCACTAAGGCATATGATGCCTGTCGAGCGACTGCGACGAATGATTTGCAGAAATACAATGGATTCTATCCGACTGACCGAATCGAAGAGGCTGCAGACGGGATTGCTCGACACTATGTGCAGGCTGCGATTGCACGATTACCCGAAGCAGCCAAAGTTGACTATGTCCTAAACAGGGTTCTCGAGAAAAACCTGCCGCTGCAGGAAGCAAAGACGGAGTTTGAACGAGAATTCATCCGGGTGCAGTGGGATGGTAACCTTGAGCAGACAGCAACACGTTTGGCGCTTTCACCCAGACACCTTCGTAGAAAAATACCATTCGAGACAAACAGGTTACACGATCGCCTGACTGAGCACGTGAATTCTTAAAAATCTGTTTTCCTTCTTCTGGCCGGAATGACAAAAGGTGAGACCATGAATGAGAACCTGAAAAGTAAATTGGATTTGTACAGCCCACCACAAGAGTACATGATACCTATTATCATCATGTACGTGCCGATGGGTATGTTTAGCGGGTATGGAAGCAGCGCTTTGCCTTTGTCGGGTAGCTATGCCGCACGTCCAGCAAAAAAAAGCACATTATATGCAGAAGACCCGCTTCTGAAAACAGATAAGGGCTATGTCCTGAATCCCTCGTTTTTGGAAGCATTGCTTGCCAAAGACAATGCTACTCTTCAAGCACTTCCCGACGAGCAGCCAAAAGAGTAGCATCATTTGGCTTCTGTGCAAGCTCTTTGTCTAGAGCAGCAAGCAATTTTTTTGTGAACATTTCTTTTTTTGTAATGAAATCTGCCATGCCTGTTTTTTCAGCCGCAACCTTGAGCACGCGCCATGCAGCAACATACCTTTTGGTTTTCACTAGGAGTGCATAGATATTTGTGTATGCTTGCGCAAATAATGGGTCAAGAGAAAGGGCTTTCTCAAAGCATCGTGCAGCATCCTTGTCACGGCCAGCTTTGTCATGCACAACGCCAAGGTTCACCCATGCGTTGATGTCATTCTTTAATGCAATGCTTTTTTCATAGGCTGTCTTTGCTTTGTCTGCATGCGCAAGCAGCAACTGGATGTCACCGATGCATGTATAGGGTGCCTGATATTTTTCATCCAATGCGGCAGCTTTTTCAAAGAATGCGAGTGCAAGATCAAGTTTCTCCATGTCCCGGTACAATTGTGCCACGTCATAGCACGGCTTTGGGTCATTAGGAGTCTCCTTCAACTGCGCAAGGCCGAGTGCAAGGTAGAATTGTTTCTTGTCCCGTGCTGGGCGTCGTTCGCCATAATGATGGATGGGTATCTCTGTCCTGACAATGGTCCCTTTCCTCTCAAGAATGCTTGGTTCGACAAGCTCGTGGATTTTATAACGGAAGCGGATATGAGGCCTGTTCCGGAACACACGGCAGATTTGTGTCGGATAATAGCCAATGAACCCCTGGGCAAATGGGCCGGATGCCGGATGCCAGCCATACTGTGCAGGTTTATTGGTGTAGGTGCGCTGCTGCAGGCTAATGCCCTGTATCTTCGCGTTGGTGGTCAGCTCCCGTATCTTCAATAAGTCTTCCGGAGCAATGCGTTCGTCCGCATCAAGGACTAGGATCCAGTCACCAGTGGCTTTTTCCAATGCAGCATTGCGTGCTTGCGCAAAGTCCTGCCAGAGGACAGAAAACACCTTGGCGCCATGCTTCTTTGCGACATCAACTGTCTTGTCTGTGCTGCCAGTATCGATGACAATAACTTCGTCAACATATCCCTTAACAGAAAGAAGACATTCTTCGAGAAAAGACTCTTCGTCTTTTACAATCATGCACAGACTCAGCATTTTAGAACGTCTGCCAGTTATAGTTCCGCATTCGGGCTGATTTGCCGTAATTGCATGATGAGCACACTTTCTTCCGTACATGGTAGCTATGTCCGCCGCACCGTCTGCAGTGGATGTGGCTCTTGTGCTTGCTTTTCAGTCCCTGTGATGGTGTTCCTTTTGCCATTTATGCAGCAGAGATTATGGTAATCGTATCGCCGCGCAGGAAGACTATACCCAATTTCCTTTGCAACTCTCCATTCTGTCGCTCCTCTGCATCCTCCAAGACGACATTGATATGGATATCAAATGATTTTAACAGTCCAATGTACTGTTTGCCATTCTTTAATTCAACGATCACGCGCTTGTCGCGTGCCCGGCTTAATGCATCTAACGGTCTTGCTTCCATGATACTGACCCCCTTGTTTTTGTTTGACGGTGGGATTGTCAGGGGTATTTAAATGTTTGTATGGTCTTTTATGAAACCCTTGCTAGCATATCTTCCGCAGCCAATCACGGACACTATCACGCTCGTCGCGGCCCGTTGGTGAGCAGAGCGAAGCCAACCACCGAGGACCGAGTCCGCATGCGCCTTCGGGAACGCAGAGCCTGACATGGATAGAGCCACCAGCGAGGACGATGCTGGCGAGCGGAGCGAAAGGGTTTCATGCTGGCTTATCGCGGCTGAAGCCTTTCAGTGTTTTGTATGTCTGACCAGCAACGTACAATGCGAGGGTCGTTGCTGCTGCCAGCCCAGTCAGATAGACAGACGGCCAGTACTGATACCGTGCAGCTGCGCGCTGCCGTGCATAGCCTTCAGCCAACCATCCGGCACCAAACAGCAGTGGGCCAGTGCTGCCGCCAGAAAGGTAATTGAGGATGCCACCAGCGACGAGTAGTCCGCCACCAATATAGGATGCGGTGAATGATGCCCGTAATGCTTCATGCTCTGTACACAGTTCCTTGCACAATTCAGTGCGAAAGTGTGCGGGAGTCCCTCCTGCAAATGCAGCAACAGTATGATGCAGCACCTTGTCTGTCAATGTTGTAGGGATAGAGGATTCGGTCCGCTGCTCCAGTGTGCCTTTGGTGAGCTGTTGATATGCTTCCTGCACTTGCACGAACTCATTGTGCGCCTGTTTCCTTTCATGTTCTGGCCTTCTGTCTGGATGGCAGGCGAATGCTTTGCGTCGGTATGCTTTGTCAATCTCTTGTGATGGGGCATTGTCTGCCACACCTAATATTCGATGATATTTGGACATACTGCTGGTGCTTCTCTGAGGCCATATAAATTCACTTTCCATTCTTTGCCCGATTACCGCACTTATTGCTTTTTCTTTGCGTATTCTTCTAGAAACCATTCAGGCCGGAGAATGGGGATGTTCGCATATTTTTTTAGATTCAGTAGGTAGTAATCCTTTGAAATCAAAAAGTCGCTCTGCGATGCATAAGCACATTCGATAATGTGGTCATCTGACGGGTCTTTGGCGACCGCGTGAATCGTCATTGTCGGTACAACCAATGTGCTCTTGCTCGTCATGTCCGTTACGATGTCATCTAATGTCTTACCTGCATCTTTTAGTTTGTGGGAAAATTTCAAGTCAGGATTTCCCATGATGCGTGTGCATTCTCCGAGGATAAATGGCGAGATATACCAGTTTAGCTCATAGGGAATGAGCTGCATAACCTTGTATGAATCACCTTGCCAGAAATAAGCCGATAGAATGACGTTTGTGTCCAAAGTGACTTTCATAGTTATCACTAGATTAGAGGCGTAGGACAATATAAACATTTGCCCTACATATCGATGAAGACGTCGTCGCCTTTGACTTCCACTTTGTATGCCGTTGCCCCCGCCGCATATTGCGGGTTGACAGCGTCACCGGACCGGACATCAAAAGACCAGCCGTGCCATGGGCAGGTGACAGTAAATTCAGCAAGGTCACCTTCGCAGAGCGGGCCGCCGGCGTGTGGGCATGCGTTCTCAATGCAGTGGATTTTTCCATCTACCAGAAAACACGCGATTTCCTTTCCCTTTACCATCACACACTTCGGTTTCTGGAAGTCCGCGACTTTTCCAATCTTTTCCATAGCACATGGCAGCAACAAGCCATATATAAAATCAGCGATAGGGTCGCCTAGAAACATTTATATACACTGTTTTGCTGTAAAAGAGGAGAGGTGTAAAAAGAGGGATGGCAGAAACAGTCATGGGCAACGTGGTTGCCTTCCTGGATAAGGTTGGGGTTTACGATGTGATTCTCCCCTTTCTTCTTGTCTTTACTATCGTCTATGCTATTCTCGACAAGACACGCGTGCTCGGGTTTGAGAAAGTGGGGGGTGAAACATATCCGCGTCGGAATCTCAATTCAATGGTTGCATTTGTCATGGGATTCCTCGTCGTGGCAAGCTCCCAGCTCGTGGCGCTCATCAATGAAGCCATGGCAAATGTTGTTGTGTTGATGCTTCTCAGTGTCTCATACCTCATGTTGGTTGGTGTCCTGTACAAACAGGCAGACCTAGAGCTGAAACAGGGCAGCACAGAACTCTATGTCTTTTTGTTCATTAACTTCATTGGTGTTGTCCTCATCTTCCTGCATGCTGTTCCGACGGAGAATGGCAGCAATTGGCTTACAGAGATACTTGATTTTCTGGCGCTCAACTGGCAGCGTGACTATGTGGGCGCAGTGATCCTTATTGCGGCCGTCGTGCTCTTCATGAGGTGGATTGTCGGTCCCGGACCGCAGCCTGCAAGGGAGGGGGGAAAATAATGGCATATTCCGATCTGGTCCAGACGCTCGAGTATTGGGGCTTGTCTGACGTGCTTGTCCCTTTCATCCTCGTCTTTACTGTCGTATTCGCTGTGCTGCAGAATATCAAGATACTGCCGGAAAAGCGCTTTAATGTTGTTGTTGCATTGGCAATGGCGCTTGCAGTCATCGTGCCGCATGTTACGCATAGTTATCCCGCACAGGCAGACGTCGTAGACATCATCAATCAATCATTACCTTCAGTGGGGCTTATCACCGTTGGCATTATCATGGCGTTGCTGCTCATTGGGACGTTGGGCTACAAGTGGGAAGGCACAGCGGTACTCAATCCTATGATTGCAATTGCTGCATTTGCGACCGTCCTGTTCATCTTTGGACGGAGCGCTGGCTGGTTCCCATATGGCTTTTTTGACTGGCTGGACGTCTATATTGCTCCTGAAACATGGACCTTGTTTGTTGCAATTCTCATCTTTGGTATCATTATCTATTATATCATCGGGCCAGAGAAAAAAGATGAGCCCGGTGTGTGGGACAAGGCGGCCGGTGTGGCCAAGGAGATGTTCGGGGGGATGGTGAAGAAGTAATGGCTGTTCTTGAAGACGCAATCCGGACACTGGAACAATGGGGTTTGATGGACATTCTCATCCCCTTCATGCTTGTTTTTACTATCATCTTTTCCATCCTGCTCAAGATACAAATTTTATCCAAGGATGCAGCCGATAACCGGCGGTATGCTGCCATCATTGCGTTGACATTGGCCTTGGCAGTTATCATTCCGCATAGTACTAATCTGTATCCGTCTGGATCTGACCCCGTTGTCATCATCAACACATCCCTGCCGAGCATCGCTGCTATCATGATAGCGCTCGTCATGGTGTTGATTCTCATCGGCAGCTTTGGGTTTGGCTTTGAGGGTGGCGATATCTTCAAGAGTGTCTTTGCCATTGTAGCATTCCTTACTGTCTTGTACATCTTCGGGTCCAGTGCGGGTTGGTTCCCTTACACCTTGACCGGAACATTTGACTACTATGTCCCACCGGAAGTGCAATCGCTTATTGTCATTTTGCTTGTCTTTGGCCTCATTGTTAGTGTCATCGTCGGAGGGGGCCCGAAAGTTGACTTCTGGGGCGGGTTCAAGAAAGGGCTTGAAGAATTCAAGGTGAGCAAAAAATAATGGCAACGTTCCTTGATGTCAGTCTGGTAAAGGGATTTTCCTTTATCTTTCCCTTTCTGCTGGTGTGGACAGTGCTCTATGCGACATTAGAGTACAGGCAGTTCTTTGGTCCGCGGCGGGAGCTTCATGCGATTATCGCTTTTGTGACGGCAATGCTCGTTGCGCTGACAAAGCCTGCTGTCGAAGTGGTTTCCACCATGACACCGTGGTTCATCGTGCTGCTTATGGTGTTCATGATGATGGTGCTCTTCTTCAAGTTCTTCGGGATAAAGGATGAGCAGATTTCTGGCATTTTCTCCAGCTATGAGTATTCATGGGTGGGTTGGTGGATTGTCATTATCAGCCTCATACTCTTTGCAGCATCCCTCGGCAAGGTCTTTTTCGGTGCAGCAGTGCCCACTGGAGAGCAGATAACCGGTACAGTAGAAACAACCGGTGTGACGGGCATCGGTGAAGAAGCATTCCTTAAAACGTTGTTTCATCCTAAAGTACTTGGTCTCATCTTCCTGTTCATTATTGCATCATTGACAATCAAGATGCTTGCCGGAGAAGTACCTCTTCCATCAGGAAGGAAATAGAATTTTACGCTTTCTTCTCTTTGGTCGTTTTTGTGATGCGTGATAACTCTGCGACGCTTTCTGTCAATGTGGGCACTACTTTCTGGAACACGCGCTCCATCGCTTTCAATTCAGAACCCACGTCCATGATGCCTTTCTCATAGTCGGACAGCTTGCCGAACAATGCCCCCTGCATCTGTGAAAATGCCTCTTTCAGCCCGGCTATCTCTGTCTCCAATTTCAGGAGCCTAGCATCGGCATCATTTTTCCATTCGAGAATCTTTTTGACGCCTTCTTCAAACGTTTTCCATTTCTCTTCGACAACGCTTTCGACCACTTCCTCTAATTCCGGCTGACTCGCAGTTGTTGGTGTAAAAGAAGGTTCTGCCTGAAACCGTGGCATTTCTGGTACTGTTGGCTTTGACTGAGCCTCTGCCTGGGAGATTGCATCAAAAATCTGGTAGCTTTCAAATCCCTGGCCTTGCAGGTATTGGATTATCTGATTATTGGTATATCCCTGCTGCTTAAGTGAGATGACAGTGTCAACAAGTTCGGGCATGCCGTGTCCTCTTTTCATGCTCCTCGTGGGGAAGATGTTATATAAATGTTTCTATGACCTGCGAGGAGGGTTTTGCGTCATTTGTCGATGCTCTTGAAAAGTTCACCTGGGTAATCAATTATGTTAGCATAAACTTGTTACCCCTGCGGGCAAAAGGGAGGTTGCAAGTGGTATTTTCGTTATCACTAGCAAAAGAGACATGCGAGCTGATGGCCCTTAGGGAAGGAACTTTTCAATGACACCGGGCCGTCATCACTTTTATAAACTCCCAGTAAGTACCCTTATCCATGAAACCACTCCTTGGGCTTTTGGCAGGGAGTCTCTTGTTTGCATCAGTCCCTTTCACTAATCTGCAAACGGATACAGCGCAGCGCATCTCACGCTCAGCAGCCAATCTTGCAGTGCTCTGCAGGGAGCTGGCTGACAAAAAGCCGAAGAAAGAATATACTGTCAAGCTGAACTATGCAGACTTATCACGGCCGGACCTCACGCGGTTTGGGGTTATGGACTATTATCTGACGGTGCCGATGGGCGAGGACACAGTGACTCTCGCACTCTTCACTGATCGGGGCGCGTGGCATCACCTGCCTTATCCACAGGGGTGGCACCATTCCAAGTCGAAAGGCAATCATATGGATCACCGTGATTTCATGCTCTATCCGCTGTTGCCGTGGCCTGGCTTGTACACCGATAATGATGAAACAGTGATTGGGCTTGTTCTCCGTTGCTCCAATGGGCAGTCACCTTACATCGACGTGCAGGATCTTGGTGCAGATAGTATTGGTCATCCCCATCCTGTTTTGAAAACGTGGGTCAATTACGTTGGCGATTATGCGGTCCTGTACAATCATGGCGAGCCCGTACGGTATATCATGCCTCATATGAAAGACGTTGCAATTTTCAACAAGAATTATGCAGTTGCTCTGGAAACTCTGGAAAAACGGCTGCAAAGCATCCGCGATCAGTAATCATTTCACTGATTTCTGCTGGATGAAACGTTCTGCTTCATCCCGCCTGATGAAATCCATGGGTTGCCAGAGTTCCAGGTATTTGCGCAACGCATCGACATCGCCCTTTCTCGCGCACAATGATAATTCTTTGCCCATTAACGTGAGCTTGTACGTAAAGGCGGACATGTCTTTTTTCATCTCAACAAGGTCTGATTCAGCAAGCAAGAATCCTTTATTCATCTTCTTCTGCTGGCTGATGAAATTGCTCTCTATCACATCGAGTTTCCTGTTCATGTTTGTGAAGCGTTCCTCCATTGTCCGGAGAAGACGCATCAGCTCATTGACACGCTCATCGTCTGCCATACATCTTTATATAGTCACTTTCCATGCAGTTCAACTATAAAAGGGTGTGTGTTTTGCCAGAGCAGCTTGAATATTCTTTGATCCGGGAAGGAGAGGAGAAGATTCTGCGGTTCAATTATGAGTTCTATCCCAAAGTCCCCAGCATAGAAGACGATCCATTGGTGATGAGTTCTATTATTGAGACCATTGCAGAGGTCGGTACTGTCTCCCGCATTGTCCTGTTTCAGAAACGTGACTTTGAATATGATTATGGCCAGACGCAACTCCTTGTGGAGATTGCGCAACTGTTCCGCAAGGTTGTGAAAGAGAAATATCTCGAAGCGTATAGAAGACTTCTTACAGATCCAATGGGGCTCAAGTGCCTTGCGAATCGTGCTGGTGAGTTTCAGCGCCTTCTGTATGAGCAGCTCAAGAGCGATGTGGTTGGTTCATATGTGACGTTGAAGCGGCTTGCCCGAGAGGAACGCCTTCGTCGTGAGGTCATGCTTGATGCACGCTGCGGGCCTATCTTTGATCAGTACCTCAATCTGCTTGATACACTCCAAACCCATATGGAAGAGACGCGCATTATCCAGAGTGCACAGGCAGCGCTTGCCGGCTACAAAGTGGGCGACCGCACCATATACCGGGATCTGTTCTATCCCACTATCAAACCGGATTTTCTCTTTACCAAACTGCAGGCCCAGTATCCTTCCAACGGTATCGAAGAAGACGCATATCTGGTCGATGATACAGAGGTCACCATCTTCTCATTTCCGGATAGTGTCATTAACCTGTACCACGTTCTTCCTCCCGAGTTTCGCCTTGCTGAAGATGAGTATGAGCTTCTCGATACGGCACGAACCATCATGGCAGAGCACAAGCCAAGCAAGGAGGAGTTCATTGACCCGGAACGGGTGCGCGAAGTGTTCTTTAATGTCGGCCATGACCTGCTGGAAGAGCTGTCCACCAGCAGGAATATTCCATTATCCGAGCAGCGGCTTGAGAAACTGACTGAAATTCTTGTGCGGTATACTGTCGGCTTTGGCCTCATAGAAGTCCTGCTGGCAGATGAGAAGATTCAGGATATTTCGATTAATTCGCCGCAGGGACAGCTCACCATCTTTATTGTTCATGGTGATTTTGGGGAATGCACGACGAACATTGTGCCGACACGGACAGATGCGGAATCCTGGGCTTCGAAATTGCGGTTGATCTCTGGCAGACCGCTTGACGAGGCAAACCCGATTCTCGACACCGAGATAGCATTGCCCACATCACGGGCAAGAGTCTCGGTCATTACCAACCCCCTTGACCCGACTGGCCTTGCATATTCCTTCCGCCGGCACAGGGACGATCCATGGACATTAGCGTTGTTCATCAAGACAAAAATGATCAACTCCCTTGCGGCCGGGTTGATATCATTTTTGGTGGATGGGACAAGGACTGTGCTTGTGACCGGAACTCGTTCCAGCGGAAAAACCAGCGTGCTCGGCTCTCTGCTGGTTGAGATAATGAGGCGCTACCGAGTAATAACGATTGAAGATACCCTGGAACTCCCGAGTGAGTCTCTCAGAAAGCTTGGTTATAACATCCAATCCATGAAAGTTGCTGGTGCACTGGCAAAGCCCGGCGCTGAGGTCAGCGCAACAGATGGCATTCGTGCAACCCTGCGTCTTGGCGATTCTGCACTCTTTATCGGTGAAGTCAGGTCGCAGGAAGCCATTTCACTCTATGAAGCAATGCGGGTCGGTGCAGCTGCAAACGTCGTTGCCGGTACTATCCACGCAGAATCGCCCTATGGTGTCTATGACCGTGTCGTCAATGATATTGGCGTTCCCAAGACTTCGTTCAAGGCAACCGACATCATTATTGTCGCTAATCCCATCAGGCTTGCCGGTGGTATCAGACGTGTCCGACGCGTGCTCTCAATTACAGAAATCCGGAAACACTGGGAAAATGACCCCTTGTTGGAAGGCGGGTTTGTCGATTTGATGAAATACAATGTGGAAACTGATCAGCTGGAGCCGACTGCTGATCTATTGAATGGCGACTCCGAAGTGCTCAAGACCATTGCTTCTAATGTCCGGGGACTGGCTGGAGACTGGGATGCGGTGTGGGACAACATCCTGTTGCGCGGCCGGGTCAAAGAGACGCTCGTCAAGTATGCTGACAAGTTCAAGATGGATGATATTCTTGAGGCAAAGTTTGCGATTCAGACGAATGACATGTTTCACACTATCCTGCGGAATGTGCAGGAAGAGTTGGGCAAAGCAGATTCCGAACGCATTTTCTTTGAATGGGAAGAATGGCTTAAGAGAGAGCTGAAGAAAAGAAAGCTGGGAGAATTCTAATGGGGCTGCGGAGATTCGAACTCCGGTTGCAAGCACCCCAAGCTTGAGTGATACCAGGCT
>JACQSS010000001.1 GCA_016211195.1 Candidatus Woesearchaeota archaeon | reverse complement strand
GTCGGAGGTTCAAATCCTCTCCCCGCTATTTTCTTATACCTCTCAACAATTTTCATACTTTTTATCGTGTTTAGGATTACTGAATCCAACAAGCCTTTTCCATTTTATTACTTGCTGTAGTCCATTGATTTGGATTCTTCTTTCGTCATTGATTATTCAATATAGCCCAAAACGAAATTCATTCTCCTGCAAAATCTGTGAAAACTGATTGACCAATGGCGATGGACACACTTTTATTTCAATTCTTGGATAGATGGTTCCATTATTATTGGTAATCACCAATGCACCGTCTGTATCAAAATAGCCACGAAGCACCCATTAGGCCATATTTTCCCTTTTCGAACCCGTCGGGTATTGGTGCATGATATCGTTTGGGAGATTCCTTCATCCCAACATCTTTGGTCAAGAAGGTAAAGGCGTGTTTTTGAAATGTCAGAATATCCAAAGTGTTTTCCCCTTTTCTCTTTCTCACTAGCGGGTTTACCTGAAGAGTATTATCAACCCATTTTTTTCAGAAGTGGTGCGTATTTTTTGTCTGCATTTGAATCTAAGGTAATCTTGACTCTGTACTGCATTTTTATCTTATCTTTAGCAGGTATGACATATCTTCCAATGCAACCATCTCCGAGAAGTATTCCAATCAGTTCCGCCAATTCCAATTTGTTCATGCATTCGATAGGTGGAGTTATGATTTCAATAGTCCACGTATGCCTGCCCAGTGACCAGTGACGTTTATTTTTTCTCTAGCCACTTCTGCAGTTGTTTTCCCATAGCGCCATAATTGAATTCGTGGCACAAAGAGAGATCAGTCCGTGCACTCTTTTTTGTGCTCTCCCCTCCAATCTTGACGATTTCATCAACAACGTCGCTGATGGAATATGTTATCCCTTTCGATTTCAAGTCGGTAAGCAGGTCATGTAATGCATACGGTGTGACATTTGCGTTTCTCAGTTTAATCATTTCGTCTGGCCGTGTCACGCCGCACTGCACGTATTTTTCCAGATTAAATGGTGAGCAATATTCATGTTCGCCCTGTGATCTTGACCCAACAGTGACTGGGGGTAAAATATCACTATCAATCAGTCTGCCAATATCTGCCGAATCAGTGATACCTACGCGGGTATAGTCCGTGATGTGAGCACTCTTATACAGTTGGACAGATTCCGGGTATTCGAAAAGGCCTCTGGCCTGTTCTTCTGTTTTGTAACTATATTCCTGTAACCGTTTCTCCAGTTGTGTGTATTCAGCGTTTTCCATCATTTCCCTCCGCGTGATGCACGATAATGGCAGCAAACTCTCTATTTAATCGTTTAGTCCATACAATATGGGAAGTCAATACTCTCTTTTCAGCAAAGGCAGCATGCGCTCATGATAGAAATTTTTTATTTTTCTTTTTTCTGCACCAAGGCGCACGTCTGCATAGGTGGGATGATGCCTGATGGTCGCGGTGAGCACAGTTCCCACGGCATATTTTTTTTGTGACAGTACAGTATAGAACCAGTATTTTCCCCGGAATGGCGTTGTCGCCAGCACAACATAATCGTATCCCTGTTTACTTTCCATATTCCTGCTGTCAATAATGACTTCTGTCTTGTATGTTTCCACTTCCTGCAGATGGTCCCAGAAAGATGGCGATGCTTTCTTTATCGCCTGCGCAAATGTTTTTGACAGTGCAATGGATTTTGGACAGGTCAGCTTGCATGGCATATATGGTAACAAAGGAAATGTCGCATCTATTGCGTGCAGCTGCTTGTAAAATGCATAAGGGTTCCTTGGTTTCTTCCCGTATGTCGCAATGCAGCATGATGGATAACCGTAAAGCTCTCCGGCGATCCGGTTGCGCCTTTTTTCGTCACGCTGGTATTCCCATAATCGCTTGTATTCCAGAAACTTTTTCCTTTGCTCCAGTGTATGGAACAAATCGTAGTCAATCCATAGTCCGGCAAGGCCCCAGACGACCTTGTTGCCTGCAATTTTCCTGACTTCCTCGTATGATTTTTCCCGTCCTCTGCAATAGACAATTTTGCTCATGCGCAGTGCATGCTCAAAAGCATATGCTTCGTCAAGATTCTCTGGAGAGATGCGGAGGTAGATCGATGCAGCTGGTTTGAGGCGCAGCGCAAAAAGCACGAGCTTCACTTTGTCTTTAGGACTTAACCCGCGCGCGAGAATGGCGAAGTCAAGCAACTGTTTCATGACCATCTCCATGCAGTGGTGCTTTTTAACCTTTCCGGCAAGGTCCCATTGAAAAGTTCCTCCGCTTGCGCTCCGTGGCCATCGGTTCGCATATACATGTCGATAGTACTAGCAAAAATTCCTCTTGCAATCTCCTTTTTGCCTGTAAGAGAAATAAGCCACTGCTCTGTTCACATCATTGATGGCCATCGTGACCTCTTCAATGGTGCTCCGGCACGCAAATCTTTATTAACGGCATTTGGCTGGGTACTTTTGGGGATTATGGACAAGGAACTTATCATGCCCCGGCAAGCGATACCGTTCGGCCACTGGGGTATTATCACAGAAGAGGCATTTGCCGGCCTCGTGAAGGAGTCTGGTTTTGAGCATGCTGTACGAAAGATTTTCCAGAAGCGCTGGGATCCTATTATGACCAATCATATTAAGCTTGTTCAGGATATCTACTTGCCCGATAAATTCTCAGGAGACTATACGCTCATCAGTGCATTGCGTGACCAGAGACCAACAGAGCATAATGGCATTGTTGAAGTTGTCAAGCATGTCTCTCCACGGGATTCACAGCACGAGCCACCGAAGGTTTTTCCGGAGATTGTTGCAGGCAAGCGGCATGCTATTCTCATAAGTGATGAGCATCAGTCAGTCCATAGCCCCTTTAGTGATGAACCGCGCCTTGAGGTGATGACCAGCGATAAGGCAGTTACCCTCATTAATCGGTATCCATCCTATGGTAGGGTCATTGATGAAGCGGTGCTGCGTCAGGCGCGGCCGCTGATTGAAAATGAAATGACGAAGATTTCCAAAGGTATCAATCTCGTGACCATCCCGACAGACTATTATGAGCGCATTGAGCAGATGCCCCCCGAGCTGCTAAGTGCCATGTTTTCGTCACAGGCAATCGCAATGCAGCATGTGGAGAGGCATGCCAACCGGCTCGGCATTCGCTATATTCCCTTTGACCTTTTCTTCAATGTCGGGCAGAAAGTTGGCGGAAGCCTGAAATGGCTGCATTCGCAGACATTCATTGACTTGAATCAGGACGGGCATGGCCGGACCATGGAGGAGATTCTCCGGGCATTTGAATTCCAGAAAGGGCATGGCGGTTGCTGCTTTTGCACTATGAAAAAAAAGGATATGGCTGACTTTTTCCTGTATGAGAATGACTCTCTGATTCTCTACGTTAATCCAGCGCCCCAGACAAACTTCGAGACAATCTTTGCGTTCAAGCAGCACATCCCCGATATGCTGACCTTGCACCAGAAAGAATTTATGGACCTTGCAGACGTGCTCGTACGGGACTTTACTGCATTGAATGGTGTCTCTGCAGTCGACCCGGATCGGAATATTCTCGTCTATCAACGGCCATTAGGATACTCTTCAGCATTCCATGTTTTTGGGAAGGTGGTCCCGTATGAGATCAAGGGTGGCAAGGAGCGCATTGACAACAGTCGTGTTGCACAGTATCATCCCAAGAGCATTACAGAATACCTGCGAAAGACCGGCGCATTTGGCTAATATGTCTTCGCGGTATAGACAATGTGCTTTGCCTGCTTCTTGCAGACAATGCATTTTGCCCCGCGAGTGACCTTCTCTTCTTCGGGATAGCGCGTTCCGCAGACAATGGCACCTGCAGTTTCTGCCTTTATGACATCTGCACATTTCTCTCCATCGAGGTCAACAGAGCAGAAAGGTACTTTGACAAAACCACGATGCGTTTGCAGCACATCAATGAGCTCAGTCATCGTTGTCGCATCCTTTGTGTTGTCTGTAAAGTATGTCAGGGCCTTTGCTTTGATGTCATCATCCATCAGCTTCAACTGCTGATGAATTTCATCTGCAAGTTTTGTGAACTCAACTTTTATCTTCTGCCGTGCTGTCCTACGCACGAGTGTGACAGTATTGGCTTCCACTTCCTTCGGCCCCACTTCCAGCCGTATTGGGACGCCCATCATTTCCCATTGATTGAACTTGTACCCGGGTGACTGCTCCCCATCATCGAACTTTGCAGTGATTCCCAATTCCTTCATTTTTTTCTCCAGCTTTCTGCAGAAATCAGTGACAAGCTTGTTCTTGTCTGGCTTATCCGTGAAAATGATAGGCACAATGACGACCTTGAGTGGTGCCATGATTGACGGAAGCACAAGCCCGGTATCGTCACCATGGATGGAAATAAGCGATGCGACAATCCTGAAGATACCCGGGCCAAAGCACGTCTGATATGCAGCCTTGTCCGTCCCGTCAGCATCCTTGAACCTGACATTGTACGCTTCTGCGAATCTCGTGCCGAGGTCATGCGTGCTGCTTATCTGCAGCCTTTTTCCGTCGGGCATGATAGTGTCGGACACGAATGTATCCTCTGCACCCTTGAACCGGTCCCATTTTGGCCGCTTGAAGAAATAGAATGGTATCATGAGCTTGTTCTCGATGACCTCTTTCATGATAGACAAATCAGTCTTTATCTGAGACAATGCGCTGTCGTGCGTCTGGAAGACGTCATGCGTTTCAAAGAAGCTGAATTCTCTGCCCCGCAGGAATGGTCGCGTCGTCATCTCATTACGGAAGACGGTGATACGTGACTGGTAGCGCTTGAACGGCAGATCTTTATAGCTGCGCACCCACAATGAATACATCGGATAGATGGCAGCTTCCCCCGTGGGCCGGAGCGCGACTTTGCGCTCCATCTTCTCTGATCCAGCTTCAGTTATCCAGAACACTTCTGGGACAAATCCGGCATGCTCCTTTTCTCGCTGGAGATTTTCTTCGGGGATAACGGACGGGAAGAGCATCGGCTCGTGGTTATCTTCTTCAATCGCATGCTCGAACAGTTCATAGATTTTGCGCACGAGTTGGAAGCCGTACGGCCTCAGCACAAGGAATCCCTGCACGCCATAGCGCAAATCCGCCAGATGCGCTCCCTGCTCGAGGCACAACTGCTGGTACCACTCTGAAAAATTCTCATTCTTCCTGACCGTAAGCCCGAATTTGTCAGCCATACCTATGCGAAGAAAAGGGGTTTATTTAATCCTTTTGGGTTTCCCTCACTATATGACACAGCCCCAGGTATAACCGTAGGTATTTAGTCCCCGTCGAGGCGAATAGCACACGTAAGGCGAAGCGTTATTACTTTACCAATACAAGCGACAAAGGGGT
>JACQSS010000008.1 GCA_016211195.1 Candidatus Woesearchaeota archaeon | reverse complement strand
GATGGCCATCATGAACTTTTGTGACGAGCTTACCCACCAGCCATAATCACGCGCTTCATAGTCAGCTCAATGACAACAAAAAGAATGTACAGCAGAATCATGGCAATCCCTTCATGAACAGTAAAACCCCACCCGCTTTCAAGGAATGTCGCAAAGAGGAAGACAGCGACAATCATGAACACCGCGCTCACGAGAAAAAGATTGTAATTGGCAGTGATTGGGTTGATGATTGCAGAGATGCCCAAGACAAGCGTGGAATTAGCCACGACACTACCAATGACATCACCGAGCGCCATGGCCTTGTGCCCCTGCTGCGCAGCCATGGTCTCAAAGACTAGCTCTGGCAACGACGTCCCGATGGCTACAAAGAACAACCCAATCAGGATGGGCGGCAGAGCCAGCTCCTGCGCAAGCTCTGCCCCATAGAAGACGACATAATCCGCACTTTTGAAAAGCAGGAAGAGCGACACGAGAAACATGAGTGTGGACAAGATAGATTGCAGCTTGCTAACACGATTGTGCAACCGCTGCTTTGACGAGACATAACCGGACAGCAAGTGACGCAGATAGAATCCATACGCAAACAAGAGGAGCAAACCATCTACACGGGACAGCTCATGGCCAGCCACCATCAACGCCATGGGAAGCACGCTGAAGACAACCATCCACCGGGTGTCACGACGGATGAATGCTTTCCTTGTGCGAAGACCCCTATTCAGCAGGACGACAATCCCGATGACCAGCGTCACATCAGCGATGTTCGAGCCGATGACGGTTCCCAATGCAAGCGAATTTGAAGCATAGATGCCAGACATGACACCCACCATTAGCTCAGGCAATGATGTGGAGAAAGCCATGAGGATGAACGAGAGAGTGTACTCACTGACCCTGAGAAATGAAGCAAGATGCGAGAGTGACCGGACAAGCAATGACCCTGCAATGATCAGGGCTGCACACGATACAATGAAGAAGATAAACGTGGGGATCATTGTTTCTTTGCGTATCTCTGGTAGATGATGATACCCAGATTCGCAGCGATGGTCGATGAGAAGATCATAATGAGCACAAGCTCAATGAAATGCGGGATGACTATGCCCTCCTTAAGTGGGAGGAATGCAAGCACAGTCGCCACCAGCCCACGGGGCATCATCATGGTCAGGAGGAATCGATGTGGGGCAAAGGACGGTGAGAGTTGCGCAAGCCCCCATGCAGACACCCACCTTGCTGCCACCAGCAGGGCCAGCAATCCAAGCGAGTGAAAAAAGATATTCCAATCAAGAATAGAAGGATTGAATGTTATGCCGAGCATGACAAAGAAGAATGTCCGGACAAAGAATGAGATATTAAAGTGGACAAGCCGTAATTCCCGTGCAAAGCCGAACCTGCCTTTCAGATGCAGCCGGTTCTTCATGCGCTTGGCATTTCCGAGGATAAGGGAAAAAATGAGCGCCGCGACAGCACCGCTGCCGCCAACCCATTCACTGATATCGAACAGGACGAAAACAATACCAAGCGTGGAGATATATGAAAGATGCGGCGCCAGGGCTGTGGAGAGCACCCGCAGCCATGCCACACCGACAATCGCCCCCAGCACAACCCCCACAGAGAAATTGGCAAGCATTGCAGTAAGGGGGCCGTAGAACGAGAGCGTCTCGTATTTAATGAACTGTAACATGGTCGTTGCTCCCACAATCAGGAGAATGTCATTGATAATGGACTCCATCATGAGAATATCCTTGATGTCCCGGTTGACGTGAAGACGCTGGACCAGGCTCATGACTGTAACAGTAGTCGTCCCTGCGCTGACAATCCCCAACAGGAGTGCATGCTGCCATTGCCAGCCGACTAACGTAAAGAAGGAGCCGACAAAGAGCACAGTCAGGACGACTGTGGACACCGTAAAGAGCAGGCTGGAAAAAAATTCCCGGACAACACGCAGGATGTCTAAGGACAAGCCTGCATCAACAATGAGGATGATCAGAGCCAGTGTCGAGAAAATAGGTGCCGCAGCCATCAGAAGCTCCCGCGGCACAACGGATGTCACTGGACCGAGGATGATGCCCACAATGATAAGGATAAGGATTTCCGGTATCTGTGTTTTGCTATAGAGAAAGTACCCAAGAAAACCTATCAGGATAATGATGCCTATCAGGAAAAACGGTTCCATGTCTCCCTCTTTTTTCTTGTATCATCATTTGGATGTTTATAAAGATATTGTGGACAACGAAATGCACCCCCCCCAGGGTATGTTTCGTAATTCAACCTTCTTTCCACGTCTGCAGCCCATCACCCAGCCGTGCAAGCCCTTCACGCAATACGTCTTCCCTGCAGCCGTAACCAATACGGAGGAATCCTTCTGCGCCAAAGAATGAGCCGGGCACCACCCTCGTCTGGTAGTGGTCAATGAGATAATTGACAAAATCAAGCGTATTCCGGATAGGCACCTTGATGAAACAAACAGGAGTACCATTCGACGGAACCCATGAAATCCCTGGGTGTGAGGAAATCCAGTCTGCCATGAGGGTATGATTGCTCCGCAGGCGCGCCAATGTCTGTTGCCGGAATTCATCTGCATGCTGCAGTACCTCTTGTGCCTTTTTGTCAACAGCGCAGAACACGTCTGCATGGAATAATGTATTAGCTTCCGCAATCCGGACAATAAGCTCTTCATCGCCGACCACCCAGCCGACTTTCAGGACACCCAACCCATAAGACTTATTCAGATGCGACACACTCAGCCCATATTTTGTCATAGTGCAAAATGGAGGTGAACGCTCAAATGCCGAATCATTGTACACTTCATCCACAAGGACAATTGTTTTGTGTGTATCAGCATATGCAGCCAGCTCTTCCAGATTCCTGTGGGGGAGGGACACGCCAGAGGGGTTATGGGGGTTTGTCAAGACAATCATGTCTGGCTGGTACGATGGCAAGGGCAAGGCATACGCAGATTCATACCTCCGGTGTAATGGCATGACAACACACCTATTACTCTCGGCTATGCGCAGGAGTGGCTCATAAACGGGCGATTCAATGGCGGCCACATAATGCGGTGATGTGAATGTCTGGAGAATAAGGGTATTTAGCACGCTCACACCGGTCGTCACCAGCACATTCTCCTGATGCACGTCGTATTTTTGTGCAATGACACTCCTAAGTTCCGGGCTCCCGTTCATGAACGGTGTGGTTGCTGTGCATGCCGGCAGCGAGATAGTCAGCTCGCCCGGAAACACCGCGCTGGAGAACAGGTCGTACTTTATGGGTCGCGCCTCCTGTTCGAGCCAGAGCAAATAACTGGACGGGGCAATCATGGGAACAGGCCACGTTTATTGACATAGCTTGCCACTTTGTCAATTGCCAACACGTATGCCCCTGTCCGCAAGTCTGTCTTGTGCTTCTCTGCTGCGTTCTTCACCCGCTCAAATGCCCGCGTCATGTAAGTGTTTAGCTCATCATACACATGCTTTTCTTCCCATGCCTGGGCTTGGATATCTTGTGCCCATTCGAAATAGCTAACCGTTACGCCACCGGCATTTGCAAGGATATCGGGTACGATGATCGTTCCTTTGCTCAGCAGATGATTTTCTGCGTCCAATGTCGTGGGCGCATTTGCCCCCTCCACAACCATTCTGGCCTTGATGCGTGGTGCATTCTCCTTGATGAGCAGGTTCTCTAATGCAGCAGGTACAAGGATGTCAACAGGTACCTCAAGGACGTCCTTGACACCAAGAGCATCCGCGTTACCATATCCGGCAACCGTCCGTTCTTTTGCTCCATGAGCCAATACTGCCGGGATATCAAGACCATTGACATTATATATAGTCCCATTGACATCAGAGACCGCGACGACTTTGCATCCCATCTCATGCAATTGCTTTGCAGAGATACTACCCACATTGCCAAAGCCCTGCACTGCAACAGTTTTGCCTGAAAGAGTGTCCCCGTAATAGTGAGTCCACGCAAGCTCAGTAATACGTGCAACCCCCCGACCAGTCGCTTCTATCCGGCCTTCGATGCCCCCGAGCTCAATCGGTTTTCCCGTGACTACTTCAGCGACTTCCTGCCGTTGCCCTTCCAGAAAACTATAAGTGTCCATGATCCATCCCATCACTTCGCCGTTCGTGCCCATATCCGGCGCAGGGACATCCAGTTTAGGATGGAAGACGTGCCGCATCTCTTCCGTATACCGGCGGGTCAACCGTTCAAGTTCGCCCTTAGAGAGCTTTGACGGATCGCAGGCAACACCCCCTTTTGCCCCACTGAAGGGCAGGCCGGCAACAGTGCATTTCCATGTCATAAGGAATGCAAGCGCTTTAATCTCATCAAGGTCAACAAATGGCGCATACCGAATGCCCCCCTTTGTCGGAGAACGAAAGCGGTGCTGGACACGGTAGCCAGTGAACATGCGCACATCACCATTATCCATTCTGACTGGAAAATTCACTTCAAGCTCAAAATTGGTCTTGCGCAGCCGTACCAGAAGGTTCTTATCAATATCCATCAATGCAGCTGCTTTATCAAATTGTTTCTGGGCATTCTTATAAGGATTGACTTTCTCATCCATGGAAATCACCCCAACACGGCCAGCAAGGTCATGCTTCTTTAGTGCAAGCGGAACATGTATATAGAGGTTACGCATGGCACAGGCAATGATGATTATTGTCGATGTGGAAACAACAGGACTTGATTGCAGAAAGCACTCCATTGTCAGCATCGGCGCGGTGGATTTCATGCGCCCGGACAACCAGTTCTATCAGGAATGCCGCATCGTCGAAGGAGCCGTCATCGAAACAAAGGCACTTGCCGTGAATGGATTCACCGTAGAAAACATCAGAGACCCGGGAAAACCGACATTGGAGCAGACTATCACTTCTTTTCTTGCATGGATGGAGACCTGCTGTGCAAGGACAATCGCAGGTGAAAATCCGTCATTTGACCGGGATTTCCTGCGTGCAAGCGCAGAACGGTATCGTATTTATCCTCGACTGGGAGTGCGTACCATTGATTTGCATACGGTGTGCTATACCCACTACATGTCCCGCGGTCTGGAACCGCCAATGAAAAACAGGTACACTGCAGTCTCTGCAGACTCCGCCCTGACATATGTCGGATTGCCTGAGGAACCAAGACCGCATCACGCATTGACGGGTGCAAAGATGGAGGCTGAAGCATTCTCTCGTCTGATTTATGGAAAATGCCTCTTGCAGGACTATGAGCGCTACCCAGTACCGGAACATGTCCTTCGAACAAGGACAAAATAAGAACAGTTATCCCAAGCACAGCAAAAGGCTTTTAAACATTGAAAGGATAGAATTGCTATGCTTTATTATATCCTTTTCAGTATAGGCATTATCAGCCTGATTTCACTGTCTGGTGCTTTATTCCTCGCAAAGAGAATAGAAAAGAACCTTTTCTTCCTTGTCAGCTTTGCCATCGGTGCAATGCTTGGTGCAGCATTCTTTGATCTGTTACCCGAAGCGCCAGTATACAATATTGTGCTCGTAGGAATTCTCTTTTTTTTCGTGCTCGAAAAAATGCTCCACTGGCACCATCACCATTATGAAAGAGCCCACAAGCATTGCTGCCATGTCCAGCCATATGCATATCTGAATCTTATTGGCGACGGAGTCCATAACTTCATTGATGGGATGGTTATTGCATCTGCATATCTGACCGAGATCCCCTTGGGCATCTCGGTGACCATCGCTATCGCGTTCCACGAAATCCCTCAGGAGATGGGTGATCTTGGCGTGCTTCTCCATAGCGGTTTAAGCAAAGCCAAGGCTGTTGGCTACAATCTCATCTCAGCGGGCACGTCTTTCCTCGGCGGTGGGCTTGTCTATTTCTTCTCATTACAGACAGAGGGTCTTGAGCCCATCCTTCTGGCATTCGCAGCAGGCGGCTTCATCTATATCGCAATTGCTGACTTGATGCCCGAACTGCACAAGGAAAGGGATATAAAAAAATCTGCACTGCAAACCAGCTGCATCCTGCTCGGCATCGCAGTCATTTGGCTGACAACGCAGCTGTAATATTCTCCGGGGAGAAAATACCTTGCTCCGTAATGATACCCGTAATGTGCTTCGCCGGCGTCACATCAAACGCCGGGTTTTTTGCCGGCGACCCCGGAGAGCAGACAAGCACATGCTCCAGACGGTTCCCTGCAAGACCTGTCTGATAGAGCACTTCATCCATGCTCCGCTCCTCAATGGGAATGTCTTCACCAGTGCTGCACGAAACATCGATTGTTGAGGTGGGAGCTGCAACGTAGAAAGGGACCCCATATTCCTTTGCGCAGATAGCCTTTTCAAGCGTCCCGATCTTGTTCGCCACATCCCCATTTCGGGCAATGCGGTCCGCACCGACAATCATGATGTCTATCTCCCCTCGTGACAGGAAGTATGCACAAGCATTGTCTGGAATGATGCTATGAGGAATGCCTTCCTGTGCAAGCTCCCATGCTGTGAGCCGTGCACCTTGGCCACGAGGCCGCGTTTCATCAGCATAGACAAATAATTTCTTTCCTTGCCGGTGGGCTGTATAGACCGGTGACAGAGCTGTGCCAAAATCAACAAAGGCAAGCCAGCCCGCATTGCAATGGGTTCCGATGCGACACCCATCCTTCAGCAGGGCCGCACCATGTACACCGATTCTCTTGCAGCACTCTACATCTTCATCTGCGAGCCGTTGCGCAATCAGCACAGCCGCTGCCGGACCTCCGAGAAGGGCTGCATTGTACACACGCTCTGTTGCATAGAACAAATTTTGTGCAGTGGGCCTTGTGCTCTCAATCGTTTTCCTTGCATCTTCCCATGCACCTTCCAGAATGGCCTGTGCCATAGCATAGCCGGCAGCAGCTCCAATCGCGCCAGCGCCACGCACGACCATCTCCTTGATGGCAGTGCATGAATCCGTATATGACCTTGCTTCATAGATACCAAAGCCAAATGGGAGCAGTGTCTGATCTATCATAAACACCGACGCTTTGTCCATCCAGACAGTCCGATAGGAACGGCCATTCACCTTCATGCGGATATACCGCATATAGGCCGGATATAAAAACGTTGCCCGTCACTACCTGAGTATGAAAATGCTCACTATCGGTTTATTGGCATTCGCCCTTTCTGCACAGGAAGCAGAAGCCAGACGGGTCGCATTTGTCTTCGCATCATTCAGCGACAAAAATCAGGAGGACCCGATAGATAGAAATCTGACGTGGAGGTCAGTCGCGAAGACATATCATGCACTGCGGCAGTTAGGCATCCCAAAAAAAGACATTATCATCTTCTACAACGATACACGACCGGACAGGAGCGATAATGACCTGAGAGGGATAGACACACAGCCATTATATGAAGGAGAATATCCACGGCTCAAAGAAGTCTTTGGACAGAAAACGAAGAATTTAACCAGCTTGGATGAAGTCATCCTCACGACATTGAGCCATGGCGGTGATAATGGACGGCTGTATCCGGATTATGGCGGGGAAATATCGGGCGGAGAACTGAATCGGCTTGTCTCCTCCACCAAAGCACGGACAGTGACGTTTTATTCCGCGTGCTATGCCGGTTCGCTTCTGCCGAAGAGCAATGCACCCCACACAGTCTTTGTGACAACGACAGACCATAAGCACACATCATGGAGCGACCGCAATTACTGCGACAACGCTGACTTTTTCGAAGCATTCACCACACCACGCGCAGATACCAATGGGGACAAGAAGGTCTCATTTGAAGAAGCGGCTGCATACACAAAAAACAAGTGGATTGCCTACAAGAAAGATTTTCTGGACAAGTATCTGGTGAACGAGTACAAATGGGAAGCCGATGACCTTTCAAAACACACAAAGCAACAGCTTATCAATGAGATTTCTACAGACCCCCTTGTCAAGCGGGGGAAAAAAGTGCCGCTTGAATGGACATTGAAGAAAGAATAGTTTTTAAGAATCCCACACAGATAATCATAGTATGACAGTAGACGAAGTACTAGCAGCTGCGCAGACAGATAAGGCGCTGGCCGCAGAACGAGCATATCTGACAAGTCACCTCAAGACATTCCCTACGAGGACAAGATTGTCATCGTACGAACCAAAGCGGGAATGGTTCACTGTCTCGCCAGACGGATTGCATGGCATCATGCACGAAACACGAGTTCTTGTCCATGCTGAACTCTTGGGTAACATTGAATATGCAACAGGAAAGCATGTGGACATCGACGCATTGAGGTATGCTGCCATCACGCATGATGTCAAGAGAATAAATGATTGGTATGACTTCCCGCACGGCGGCCGTGCTGCCACGTGGATTAAGGAAACAATGCCTATCCCTGCCGGACATTGCGGGACGGTAGCAGATATCGTAAAATGGCATGTAACGCAGGATATCGCTATCCCAAAAATGACAAAGGAACTGGAGCTCTTCAAGGACGCCGACGGGCTTGACCGATGGCGGATAGGTGACCTGAATGAGAATTATCTGAGGACATTTCATGCGGCCAACATGGTGCAGACAGCACGGTATCTGTATCTCCTCTCGACGGAGCTGAGCAAAGAGAAAGGAGCTGACCGATTCGCTGCAGTACTTGAAGCAGGGAGATTACTGGGCATCATTCTCTAGACCCCACAGCAGGCCAAAAGCATTATATAACGCTGTTCCTTGGAGTGGGTATGCACGAAAAGATATTCGAAATCCTGTTCAACAAGGACGAGATAACATGGCAGTCCCTGCTGCTTGAGCTCGTCAAGTCTGAAGGCATGGACCCATGGGATATTGATATATCCATCCTTTCCCAGAAGTATATCGAGATGCTCAAGAGCCTCAAGAAGCTTGATTTTCATGTCTCGGGGAAAGTGGTGCTTGCTGCTGCGTTGTTGCTGAAAGTCAAATCCAACAGGTTGGTCGGTGAAGATATCATGAACCTCGATCGGCTGTTTGCGACCACGCAAGAAGAGATCGGGCAACAGGATGATGACGATGCTGATTTTGTGTTTGACTCGTCCGATGAGGAAGGCAAAAGTATCCCCCCATTGCTCCCCCGAACGCCACAACCCCGCAAGAGAAAGGTCTCTATCTATGACCTGATGGAAGCGCTGCAGAAGGCAATGGATGTCAAAAAAAGGCGTTTGATGCGGTATATGCCCACAGGAAAACAGCTTGCCCTTCCTACACGAACATTCGATATCGGGAACGCCATCCGTGAATTGTACCTGCGGATTAAGAAATATTTTCACGAAGGGGAGCAGAAGATAACATTCTCGCGGCTGGTGCCATCTCCTGAGAAAAAGGACAAGGTCTACACCTTTATCCCACTCCTGCACTTGTCATCACAACGCAAAGTTGATTTGTTGCAACAGGAACACTTCGGTGAGATAGAAGTGGAACTGATTGAAAAGGGGAAATAGGGACTTCTTCAGTTAGCCCGCTTCATGCGAAAAAATAGTGAACACGCAAAAAGCTATATAAATTGCTTCCATCTCCCTAGAGATATGGCCAGATTATCAATAGATGACTTCGTAAATCCGTTATTTGATAAGCAAAGAGCAGTACAACGGGAGGTACCTTCCCGTTATGATAGCAGACGTAGAGAAAAAGTCATCGAAGGAGTTACAGTAACAGATAATTTTAACATGATTGGGTACACCTATTTTTTGTCGGAGGGGATATTATATTTGAATTGTGTTGACGAAGAAAGACGGTGTAATATTCGTTTGCTTGAGAAGCGTATTGATGCTTGCAGTGATTTTGAAAAATACCTCAAACAGGCAGATAAAAAGATTTCTAGAGAAAATATTCGCACCGCGATGATGTAGATAAGGCCAGGTGTTTTCTTTTTAGACCTCATTCCTTATACACAAATAAAACATTCGTGTCACTCAACAGATAATAGAAATTATCCTTCTTGAAGATTTCTGTATAATGCTTTGCAAGCTTGAGGAAATCATCCTTTGTCTTTATGCTGATAATCATCCAGCCTTCGGGGATGAGGAATTCTGTGGCGTCTATTACCTTTTCGGGATCAAAATCCTTTGCCATGGACGATGGGGAGAGGAGAACCTATTTAAAGCTTATCGGCAAAGTGGGTACGTGAAGAACTATTACAAAGTGCTGGGCCTGAAATACACGGCAACGGATGCTGAAGTGAAGCAGGCATACCATCGACTGTGCAGGCAGTACCACCCAGATGTCAACCCACGGGGAGAAGAGAAGTTCAAAGAAATCAATGAAGTATACCATTTCCTGTCGGATAAGCAGAAGCGGAAGACGCTTGATGCGTTGCTGCAAGAGAATAGAGTTGATTATTATGCAGTTCTTGGCCTAAGGACGTCTGCCAACGATATAGACATCAGGTTTGCCTACATCCAGAAGAAGCTGGAAGCGGATTTGGCTGAGCTGATGGCGTACACATCCAGACAAAAAATGGCTGCATTTGATCGCCGGGTAGTAGTCGAAGAAGCCTTCAAGACGCTTGGCAATCCCCAGAAGAGAAAAGAGTACGATACGTTACGGAAGTCACTAGACGATATTGTTTAAGGAATTCTCGATAGTGCATCAAATGCAGCAGTCGCCCCTTCAAGCAGATAGGGCTCAGTACGCAACCCGATAAAGGCAGCAGTCAGACTATTGCCGTTGCTCTTCTGTCCAGTATAACGCCCCATTGCCACGACTGTGTCATCAACACTCATCATCTGCCCGTCACGGCTTCGGTCATAACTATAGACGATGCGATGGGTATTGCCATCAAACAGAGTTACTTTTGCGGACTCATACGAAGGGACGCCCCCCTCAAGGAAGCCGTTCCTGACATCGTAGGCAAGCCGCAGACCATCAATGAATTTTGATTCAAACAAGACAATCTTATCGACAGCTTTTCCCTGCTGAACACGGTCAAGCGGCATGGCGAGCGTAATGGTCAACGTTCCCTGATCAGCGTTGTTCACGTCAATGCCATTCGCAATGCTGACAGTATTAGTTGGCTGCACCATCTCCTTTACCGCATATGCAGACAGGAACGGAGGTTCTGCATTGTAAAAGAACACAAGCAGAATGATGAGGAGAGGAGCCGAATTTATTGCGAGCAACTCTTTTTTCATACTTCTTTCTAGGCAGTAGAACTTTTTAAGCTTTATTGAAAAGAAACAGTTATTGCGATGACTTTGTCAACAGATACTCCTTCAGGCGCTCCAGCGCACGGCCCCGGAACAGATTATGTCCCGGCTCACGCATCTCACCATAGGTTCTATTCTGGGTATTGTTTTCCTTCGGAACAAAAATTGGGTCCTGCCCCCAGCCAAGTGTTCCCCGCTCCTCGTCCGCCATAGTCCCTTCTTCCTCTCCAAGAAAAACATGGGGGATGCCATCGGGCTCACAATAGGCAATAGCACAGCGATAGGAAACAGTACGGTCCTCCACACCCTGCATCAGCTTGAGCAGCCCGCGGTTGCCAAGCTTCTTGCAGACTGTTGCTGTATAGACGCCGGGAAAACCGTCCCATGCATGGATATAAAATCCAGAATCTTCAACAACAACAGGTTTCTGCAGTTGCTCAGCAAGTGCTTGAGCAGCGTGCTTTGCGACAGTCTCGTTCGTCTCTGCACGGATCTCCGGATAATCAATGTCGACATGAATGATTTTTATCGCAGGTTCCAGATAATTCCTGAATTCAGCGACTTTATTCTTGTTATGCGTGATGAGATGAACATCCATACTCGGAAAGGAGGCTATTCTGATATTAAATGGTTTCTGATTTCCTGCACCTCATACTGATGCGAAATAGTAGCCCGGAAATATAACTGATCTCAGCTACGGGAACCGAAGTAGTTGCCAGACGCAATTCCTCAAGAAGATCCGCAAGCACTTTGTCCTGCTCAATCTCCGGGGGCGTTATGCAGGTATTTTTCCTCCTTGTTTCCGGCGGGAATGGATAGCCCTGATAGGGGTCAATAAGAAGTGCGCCTTCAGCATTAAGGCCGAGATACGTATACTTTGCCGTATCGACGAGGTTGACATTTCCTTCAGTGGTTTTACCGTAATTTAGGTATATGCCACCATGCGCTGCACAACCAAGGTTACTCGCAGTGTGATGATTGATGAAGCTCCCCGCAACCGCATCATTGCCCATCATGATGACAGAACCGTGATTAATGAACAGGCCACCACGTGCACGAATGCCCATATCTGTGATGTTGCCCCGGGAGACAAGACAGCCTCCGCGAGCAAAATAACCACAATACACCATCGTATGCGGTTCATCAAGCGCAAAGTCCAAAATCCCCTGTTGGAGCATGAACCCCCAGAAATGGACATGGGGTGCCTCGGGTACACACGCAACGTACGTACTCCCTAGATTGAGCAATGCCGTGTAAAACAGACCAGCACAGAGACGATGTGATGGAGCCATTGTCCGGAGCGGCAGGAAATACTGGTCGTCTATCATGTCGACAGGTAAGACTTCTTTGTAAGGTAACAGAATAGACGTGGCTTCATTGAGCAATGACTGCGCCTGAGTGGAGTCACATCCTTGTGAGCGCACCTGCTTCGCAACAACACCAGCCCATACTGCAAAAACGCTTGTGACCAATGCGACCGGGTCATGCTCGGTGAGGAGACTCTTTTTCTTCTCAGGCTTTCCAATCCCCTCAAATTGTAGCAGTTCGTCAATGGCCATCGTCAGTAGAGAATCCCGATAACAACACCGTGAATCTGTGAAAATCGCACTTTCTCTGGATCCGGATCCGGATTATTGTCGCCTTTGACCAGCGCAAACCAGCCCTCTGCGTCATAATCTACCCGGACTACCCGATGGATGATGATTGACCCATTGTAGGTATACGAAATGATATCGCCTACTTGTATATCCTCCGGTGAGGTTACCTTTGTTTCAATGGAGTTGGCAGCTTCATCAATGATAGGATCCATTGAATTGGTATTCGTGAAGCGCGCCCACATGAGATTTCTACCGCTGATAACGGCATAATTTTCATAGACCCGGATATTATCCTCTTGGACACGGTCACCGGGGGACAGGCGTTCTGGTGCAGTCGTGTAAGAATAGGGTATCTCGTATGCAAGGGATGCAGCGAGTGAATGGGAAAGCCAGCCAATCAGTCCAGCACAGATGATGATGAGCAGCAGCAATCGATCCATCCTGAGTAGTTTCAGGAGGCGGTTTTTAAATGTTTGCAAGTATTTAGCACTATTTAGTAGTATCACTTTGTGCAAAGAAACTTTATAAAACACGGCATCTTCCGGTTGCACATGGTTCTTTCTGTCACCAAACAGGACCTCGAAGATCTCCAGAAAGCAGGCCACATTGCTGCACAGGCGCTGCAATACGGTACAAAACAGGTTAAGAAAGAGGTACCGCTGCTTGAGGTGACTGAGAAAGTAGAACAGAAAATCGACCAGCTGGGCGGGCAGCTTGCTTTCCCCGTCAATATGTCCTGCGACACCACTGCTGCGCATTATGCCGCCACGCCGGATGACAAAACAGTCCTGAGAAATCAGCTTCTCAAATTGGATGTCGGCGTCAATATCAACGGCTTCATCGGAGATAATGCACTCACGATTGATTTATCCGGTGAGCATGCGGATTTGGTCAAAGCCTCACGTGATGCATTGAATAACGTCATCAAACTCATCAAACCGGGCGTGACGCTGCATGAGATTGGCGCAACTGCTGAAGAGACAATCACCGACATGGGATTCCAGCCAATCCGCAACCTGTCCGGCCACGAGATTGGCAAGTATATCGTCCATACCGGGCTGAGCATCCCCAGTTATGCCTCAGGCGAGATGGTGCCTCTGGAAGAAGGGATGATGATTGCTATCGAACCATTTGCAACAACAGGCATTGGCCTGACAAAGGAAGATGGACAACCAGAAATTTTCAGCATCACACGGTACAAGCCGCAGCGTGTCGGTTTTGTGCGGGACATGGTCAGCTATCTCGAGGACCGCTTCAAGTTCATGCCGTTCTCCCGGCGTGCGCTGCTGGGAAAATTCACATTGCCGCAGGTGAACTATACCCTGGCCCTGCTCAAGACGCAGGGAATGCTCCGACACTATCCCCCACTCGTTGAGAAAGCAGGGGGGCTCGTGAGTCAGGCAGAGCACTCGATGTATATTGAGAAAAACAAGGCAAGAGTGCTGACGACAACAGATGATTAAATCTGCAGCGCGGTTTCAAGCAGAGGCAGGCAATGCTCTTTGAGGGTCTGTATCTCCCGCATCTTCCACGTATCAAGCGCCTTCATGGTAGGATGGTACTTTTTTACAGCACCGGCAGCCACCAAGCCGACGCATATTCCGGGAGCGGCACTTAGTATGGTAGCATACATGCCCAGCACAAGGAGACTAAAAAACATCACTGACTGTGGCCCGGACGACAACGTTGACCAGCCCGCATATGCTCCATACATCCAGAGCGGGACGCCCAAGGTCAGACCAGTCACCGCTCCACACCTGAGTTGTACGCCAGCCCCGTAATCGTTACTGAACTTCTGCCGGCTTTCAGCGTAGGTGGTGACAATCCTCTCATATGCATGCAGATACGTCAGATAGACATCCTTGATCACGGGGGAACAGGGCGCATATGAGGCAACGATGGTTTCTATGGCCTTTGACTTCTCAGGAGCCGTCTCATACGCTTTAGCAAGCTCGTCCAGCGTGCATGCTGCCAACGGTGTATTTTGTCGCACAACAAGCGCATCACTCATCGGCTTCACCCAGAGCAAGCAGCCGCGTGTAGCGGGCATTTATCTCCCTCTGTTGTTCCCGTTCCTCGCATGCAAGATTATGCAGCCTTTTCTGGCGTCCCTGGTCAAGGAAACGGTCAATGCCGCCCCCCAGCGCGCCGCCGAGAAAGATGGATGCAGCATAGATCGACCAGCCCACAGCTGCTGCGAGCACGGACTCCGGCCGAACGAAAAATAGATTCGTCACATATATTGCCCCGAACATGCCCAGAAGATTACCAAAGACAGCAGCCCCCAGCTCAGCATAAAAAACCCTATCACGAAGAACGTCGCTCCTCTTCTTCGCATACGTCTGGTCAAGCTGCATCCGCTCATCAAGATAGAAGGAGTACGCATCCACCATTGCTTGTGGCACACTATCAGGACACCGCGCACTGATGTCATCCCAAGCAAGGATGTCATGCTGGACCAAGGTCGTGAGGTCGTTGCCCATGGTGGTGCGGAGAGAGGCCCCTCTTCTTAAATCTGCGCCGCAAAGATTTATATTTTTAGGTGGATTAACCACCTTATGGATAGTGACTTAGAGAAGCTCATTTCTGTCGAGGGCAAGACATATGTATTCCCCCCAGATGAGCTACAGATAATCTCTTTTGTGCTTGATTACGCCAGAAGAAAGCATGGCGAGACAAGGAGAAAGAACGGCGAACTCTATATTGTCCACCCTCTTGGCGTGGCGAAGACGCTCATTGACTACTGTGCGGATTATATCACCATCTGTGCCGGCCTCCTCCATGACGTGGTCGAGGAAGAGCTCGATGCAAAAAAGGTGGGCGACGCAGAAGTAGGCAAAGTTGAGGAAGGGCTCTTCGCATCGCTGCAGGAGGGAATGCAGACTCACCTTGCAGAAAGCCTCGTGCGGCCGTTGCTCCCGCGGGAGGAATTAAGCCTCCGGCTTGTCAAAGAATATGCTACCCACAGCGCAACGCTACAGGTGGTATATGAAAAGCGAATTGCGCAGGAGATGTGGACCTATGCAGAAGCACGGTTAGGGGAAGATATCACTGATGCAGAGTTCAGACGTGACCTCGGCGAGCAGTATGACCGAAAGAAAAAGTGGATGGCACGTCAGATTCCGAGAGAGATCAAGCGCATCCTACGCGAGCGGCATGGCTGTGAACCAAAGGATGAGGAAGCGCTTGAGACCATTGTCCATTTTGCACATGACATCGCACTGATAGTGGATATTGTCAAGCTGCTGACGCGCGAAAAGAGCTGTTCGTATTACAAGTCAATCTGCAATATGTATGCAGAAAAGGACAAGGAAAAGAAAAGCAGGGCGTTGCTCGTCAAGATGGCTGACGCGCTCGACAACATCAAAGACAGCCGTGAGCCGCGCTTTACCAATACAGAACGCCTGTACCGCTGCTTCAAGAACATGATTGTGCTGAATTTTGCCAAAAAATATTTCCTGAAAGAGAGCATGCCTCGGACAGACGCTCCTTACCAGCTCTTTATTGAGACATGCAAGCGGACGTATCTTGCGCTCAAAGACATAGCCCGGAAGCTGCAGGGCGACATGCAATTAGGGACAGAAGAATGGGACTGGCGCATGCAGGAATACGATCGGCAGCATAAGGGACTGACACGTGTGACCAAGGCTAATGAGCTTGACCCCGTCTTCTGCGGACGGCTTACCAAGTATGACTTCTACATGCACGGCTACAAGGACATTCTGGAAAAAGATCTTGCCAACTCGGAGAACCAATACATTGATGCCATCGCATTCAAGGCCATCATGGCAAAGCTTGCTTTTGAAGATACATACACCATGCAAGATTCGCGGCTTGAAACCCTCTTCACTGAGGCAAAGGCAGGCCAAAAGGTGTGAGGCTCTTGGCATGGTCCATATCTTCAGCGGACGGGGATGCTCCCTTCGGGAAGGTGCCGCTGGTCACGTGGAAGAGCCGAAACCGGGCTTGACCGCGCAGAAAAGTTTAAATAGCTGTGTGTCTCAAAGCCACTATCCTTATTTCTTCTCTCTACTTTTGTGAGTATCCGCTCTATTTTATAGGGGAGTACCCATGGAGGTTAGAACGATGGATGAAAGACTCTACATGATGGATAATGAAGGAGACGACTGGGACGGCGACGACTTCGACGATGAAGATGATGAAGATGACGAGGATGATGATGAAGACGAAGGCGGTGACTTCGACGACGAAGAATAAGCCGTTTTCCTTTTTTCTTTTGAGAAAGCTTTAAATTGCCCATTTCGTACGGGGTCTTATGCCAAAAGAAGTGAGCATTGAACCCTTGCCTATTTTCCGGTTTACCGGGGTCATTGATTTTGACCGGCTGTATTCATCACTGGTGACGTGGTTCAAGGACCAGAAATATGCATTCTTTGAGGATAAGTATATTTACAAAGGTAGTGAAATCGAAATTGGGCTCCGGGGGGAAAAGGCAGTCACGCCATGGGTGAAATACGCTATCGAGGTTGAAATCAAGATTCTCGATGCCAAAGACGTTGATATCATCGTTGATGACGAGAAAAAGCGCATGGTGAAAGGCCGGCTCCAGTTTGTGGTCAAGGCAAAATACACACTGGACCCTGAGAAACGATGGGAGGGTAACTGGCTGCTGGAGCAGATGCGTGACTTCTATTATGCTTATCTCATCAGGAGCCAGATTAAGGGTTGGCACGGCGACCTGATGAAAAAAGCACGTGAACTTTATAAATTAGTGAAAGAAATAACCCAAGTGACAGCACGGGAATAAGAAAATGGCAGAAAAAAAACAGATTGTGGACAACGAAACGATTATCTATGACGGGCTTTTTGATGGCACAGACCTGTATCGCGTCATGGACAAGTTCTTTCAAGACAAGGGTTATGACAAAGCAGAATTGGTCCATGATGAGCACGTCAGCGAGACAGGCAAGGATGTTACCGTCGCTGTGGAAGGCGCTAACAAAGCCAACGATTATACAAAGAAAGTCATTTCTGTGAAAATACTTATCAAAGGCATGAAAGATGTTACCCTGGAAAAGAACAAGCACAAGACGCGGCTGCAGCAAGGAAAAGTGACGGTGATTTTCAATGCATTCATAGTCTCTGATGTGGAAGGCAAGTGGGAGGCGAAGCCCATGTTTGTGTTCATGCGCGCACTGGTTGACCGATACCTCTATCGTTACTATATCAACAAGATAGAGCAGGAAGTCAAAGACGACACGTTACACATGAAAGCATTGGTTAAGTCATTCCTGAACCTGCATCGGTCAGGATAAGCTATTTATAACACCCATCTTTTCCGGCCGGTATGACCTTTTCTCTTCTGCTGAGCATGCGGCTTTTCGGAAACACGGTTGAGCAGTACCTTGCAGTATTGCTCATCATCTTCATCACTTTTTTCTTCGCAAAGATTATTTTTCTCATTCTCAAGCTCTACTTCCAGAACTATGCACACAAGAAAGGAAGCGCAGCAAATGAGATTATCAACATCACATCAACACCCCTCATCCTGTTTTTCTGCATTGCAAGCATCTATTATGCAGTAGGCATCCTGAATCTGCCTGATGCATTGCAGGTGCTCATGCAGCATCTGACTGTGCTTGGGCTGACAATCGTTGTCTCATACTACCTGCTCCGGCTTGAAGATACATTGATACGGCACTACATCGAGCCCTATGTCAAGGCAACAGAAAGCACTCTTGATGACCGGATGCTTCCGGTGTTGCGCAAGACCATGAAAGTCGTCGTGATTGTTATCGCAACCATCATTGCGCTGAACAATCTCGGCTACAACGTCAGTTCGCTGCTTGCCGGGCTCGGTATTGGCGGCCTTGCAGTGGCACTGGCAGCACAGGAAACGATTGGCAATTTCTTCGGCTCAGTATCCATCTTTGCAGACAGGGTCTTTGAAGTCGGCGACTTTGTCAAGATTGGGGAGATAAGGGGAACAATCAAGGAGGTGGGCATGAGGAGCACACGGCTGGAGACATGGGAAGGGACATTGATCGCCATTCCCAACAGCAAGATAGCAAGTGAGCGGATTGAGAATTTTACGCAGGCTGGGCAGAAGAAAGTAGGCCTGGTCCTTGGAATAACATATGACACAACAACGAAAAAGCTACAGCATGCAATTTATCTGGTGAAATCTATTCTGGCAAACGCTGCAGCAGAGGGCCAGATAAAAGATGAGTACCATGTCTACTTCTCCAGATTCGGGCCGTCATCACTGGATATTGATGTCACGTATTTCATTCCAGTCATCAAATACGTGGACTGGGCCCCTGTTGTCCATCACATCAATACACAAATCAAACAGGCATTTGACAGGAATAAAATCGAATTTGCTTTCCCGACGCAGACACTCTATGTGAAAAGATAGTTATTTTTCTATCTCTTCCTTGACAGCAACCAGCACGCATGACAACAAATACCAGTAGACAAGACTTGCTGCAAGATATGACGGTATAATGTAGAGCGCATTTGCTGCAGACAAGGCAACTCCAGCCTTGATGAGGAGCAGGACAGGCAGGAACAGAATCCAGCCAAGGAAAAACAGGTAGACACCAACACCAGTCAGCACAAAAATGAATTCGATGGCTGCAATGAACAGAACAATGCAAAACCATTTCCGCTTCTGGGGCGTAGGGGAAAGGAAGCTCATGCGAGTATTAGTGAGCACGAGATTTATAAAGTTCCCTGCCTTGGCCGAGTGATGGTCAACGTAGGACTCATCTCCCCCAGCGAATCCATTGCACGCAAAGCAGGCGAAAAAGGGATACGTGTCTTGTCTTCATGGGGCTGGACACCGGTACGGGGCGACAAGCTCTATGGACGGTACGGTTTTCTTGCTGGCACAGATGCAGAACGGGTAAAAGATATCCATCAGTTTGTGAAGGACTCCCGTATTGAAGCCATCTTTGCGATAGCTGGTGGTTCCAATGCCAACAGGCTGCTGCCGCTGCTGGATTATGCACTTATCAGAAAGAACCCCAAGCAATTTTATGGCATGAGCGACGTCTCCACATTGCTGAACGCAATCCATGCAAAGACCAGCCTTATCACCTATCATGGACCGAATGTGCTGCACCTGAGAAAAGGTGATACATTCACACGAAACTACCTCCAGCAGGCATTCTCCGGAGACGTCTTCCGTGTTCCATGGAGACAAATGCAGGTGCTCAGACATGGTCGATGCAATGGGCATTTGTTGGGAGGCAATCTTGAAGCAGTGTCCAACTTGTTGGGAACGCCCTATAATCCGTTATGGAAAGGTGCCCTCTTCTTCTGGGAGGAAATCAAGGAGACCAATGCCGAGATAAGCCGGCTCTTGATGAATTACAAGAACGCCGGCGTCTTTGATAAAATCAAGGGCATGATTATCGGAAAATTGTATAAGTGTTCCATCCGGAACGGTATGAGTATCAGACGCATCATCCTTGACCTCACCAAGGAGTATGATTTTCCCATCGTCATGAATGCGCCATTCGGTCATTTCTGTCCAAATGTCGTGCTGCCTATCGGTGGTCGCAGCGTGCTGGACACGCGTGAGAAGCGGTGGGAAATAGGGAACAAGGTTTAAGAACCGACCATAGATACGCCGACCAATGACCATTGAAAAGCTCCTTGAACCGACATGCGGGTATTGTGGCGGTCCGGTGCAGGGAACGCCTGTTGCCTGCTCGTGCGGAATGCTGCACTGCGCCACGTGCGCAGTTAGCAATCAGACATGCACACGCTATGGATGTTCTCAGACATTACCGATTGACAAGCGTGCATTGGAACCGTCAGCTATGAGCATTGCTGCGGTCGTTGCGAAGGAAACAATGGGAGATGTTGTTCATGTCGGAGGGGAATTTTTCAGGGGTGCTATTGCTTATTTGTATGAGACAAACCTGCATCTGTTTCTGGAAAACAAGAAGACATCCGTGCCTGACACCTGGGCGAGAAATGCTGGCGTCGCGACTGTTTTTGTAACAGAAGCTGGGATTACCACATCCTTGATGTATGGACTGCTTTTCCCTTACCTGTCGCACAGCCACAATGGCGTCGCCTGTGGCGCATCATGGATCGGAGTTGCACTCAGTGCAGCACTGGCATATTTTAGCTTGAAAATGATAGCAAACAGCGCCGGATACATCGGTTATCGCACAAAACAATACTTCTCCGATAAAATAGAAGCAGCACGACAGCAGCTCACTCCACGGATTGATGAGCCAAGACCAGAGGAGCTTCTTCCAGTTGATGTGCTTCTTGACGAATTATCGAACGGCCAGAGTCTTGATGAAGTAAAGGCGATAGGAGACAAATACAAAAAGAAAAAATAGTTACTTCTGCACGGGTTCTACTTTCACGACCAAATAATCGGTCTCACTGCGCCATGGCCAGGTAGTGAGCGGTTCGATGTAAGAAACCTTGACTTTCTGGTTGGCTTCCAGTGATGTCCGGATTTTCTGCGCAAGGTCGTCCACGTTTTCTCCGTGCCGTGCCTGATTATCGAGGCTGAATCGCCAGACATTTGCACCGGTGTAATTGCCCCGGCTTGCGATGCCCTCCAGCGCCATCTCCCCCTCGTATGTCTTCCACACGACGCCACGATGGGAGAATTTGTTTATCATGCCGGTTCTGATGCCTTCTGAATAGACATAATCATTCCCGACACCCTGAAATGTGCCCCAGCCAAGAGCTGCTGCCAATCCGAGTGTCCGTGCCCAGCGGCCGAGAAAGACATTAAACCCATTATACCGGAATGCCCAATCTGCATCGTTCATAGTCGGAAACCATCACTGCTGGAATGTTTCTTGTGCCATGGCGTATCACCTATCGCTGCCCAG
>JACQSS010000010.1 GCA_016211195.1 Candidatus Woesearchaeota archaeon | reverse complement strand
GATGAGCCGAACCGATGCCAACCCGGAGCGAAGCGGATTTTTTGGATCAAGCCCCCGAAATGGTGTCATTGGAAAGTTCATGATGGCTATCACTACTGTGAGCATCGACTTGTTGCTCGGGCGGGCAAAACGGGGATTGCAAGAGGAATTTTTGCCATTAACAGGCAAAAGCATATGCGAACCGATGGCCACGGAGCGCCAGCGAAGGAACTTTTCAATAGGATTCCAGACATGTTCCTATACAAAGCTTTTTTTACCAGCGCTGCTTTGTCGGTAGCATGAAAAGAATTCCTGTTGCTGGAGGCTTTCTGGAGATTCTAAACAAGAAGGAACTCAAGCCGATCAATGCCGCCCTCCAGAAACATTATGGGACATCCTTGCCTGGTGATTATGTGTATATGCTCAATACAAGAGATAATCTGTATATGGTCAGCCGCGCCATCGAAGACCTGCCCCTCAAGGAATTGCGGGTGAGTAGCATCGGTCTCTACATCGGCGAGTGGCTCCATGGGGAGCTGCGATTGTCCATAGAAGGGAGCCAGTTGCTTGGTCCCTTGGCACAGCGCAATGTGGCAGATCTTGCCGATGCAGACTGCGCATTGTGGATGCAGGGTGAGTCTATTCATTCGGTAGGGGATAATGGCTATGTTATCATCAGGCACAATGGCGATTTCCTCGGTTGCGGCAGAAGAAAGGATGGTGTGTTACTCAACTACGTGCCAAAAACCAGGCGCGTTAAGGAACTTGCGTCATAAGGTACCTTGAAAAGCCAGCCATCACTACTGTGAGCATCGACTTGTTGCTCGGGTAGGCAAAACGGGGATTGCAAGAGGAATTTTTGCCATCACGAGAAGAAGTTGTATGCGAACCGATGGTCGCGAAGCGATAGCGAAGGAACTTTTCAAGGTAACCCGTCATAGGAGTTGTACTAATTCCTTGGGTTCCTTGATAACATAATCAACGTACGGTGGTGTTTCCCGCACAAGTTTTGCATAAACGCCATGTTTCATCCAGATAGTCAGCATGCCTGCTTCTTTCGCTGGTAGCAAATCGGACCATGGCTTGTCGCCCACAACTGCACATTGCTCTGGTACAGCCTTGAATGCACGCAGGAGTGTGTGGATAAAGGTTGGGTGCGGTTTGACCAGACGCAATTCGTCTCCCAATGCACTTTGCTCAATGAACGGCTCAAGTCCACTATGTGTAATGCGTGCGCGCTTGTACAGCTTGTTGCCATCGGCATCCGTCAGGAGCCCGAGGTGGTATTTCTTTGACAGTGCCATAAGCGCCGGCTTTGCGCCATCCAGCGGTCGTGAGTGGTGAATCATGCATGCCCAATATTTTTTCACCCACTTGTTGTTTTCTTCATGAGTGAGTGGGACTTTTATCTTTGCAAAGACCCATTCCAACCATTTATGCCGGTCAAATAAGGAAACATCATTAGACGTGCTCGCTTTTTTTGGAAATTGGATATCTGCATCGTCGAGGAGCGCATGGATATGGGCTTCTTCCACATGGTAGCGCCGTGCGAGCTGTTTGGCAATGATTGCGTGGCATGCATCCCGCGCCCCTGTGAAGTCACAGAGGGTATCATCAAAGTCAAAGAGGATATACTGCAGGGGCAACCCCTTAACGGAGACCGTACACTGCCCCCCTTTTTGTAATATTCTGCGCAATGTTGCTGGGAGGTCGCATGCGGCCCGGCTTGCATAGGTGCCGGCTGTGCGTTCTGACACAAAGTCACTCTTGCGGAAAACAAGCTCATGGTCGTCAACAAATTGCTTGTTCGGCGTCGCATGGAACGTGAAGTGGTCTTTACCCGATGCAATAGTGATCTCCACTTTAGGATATGCAAACTCATGCAACAGTTCATTGGAGTCGAATGTCGCTTCAACACCAACAATACAGTCTCCTGCAGGGGTCACGTCTTTTGCTCTGGTGAATTCGATTGTCGTCTTATGGGCGGCCCTGATGTTGGGGTGTCCGGTAATGCTAAAGCGATGCATGGCTGCCTTTAAGGTTGCAGATTATATAACCTTGCCGGTACTTTTTTATTGCCTGCCATTTTCTGATATGTGATGGTCCGCATACTGGTTGGCTGTCCCACCTATGATGGAAAAGCGTATTGTCTTGCAGCCTATATTGTAAGTCTCAGGAAACTGACCTCTCCTCACTGCTCATTTCTGCTCGTCGATAATTCAGCCACTAATGAGTATGCAGCGGCTATTGCACAGTATGGGATACCTGTTCAAAAGATACCCTTTATCCCGGATCCCCGTGACCGTGTCACCGAGAGTAGGAATGTGCTGCGAGCAGCGTTCCTTGCAGGGGACTATGACTACTTGTTCAGCCTCGAACAGGATATCATCCCCGAACCGGGCATTATTGGGAAGATGCTGGCACAGAAAAAAGATATCATTGCAGCCCCTTATTGCGTGTACCACATTATTGACGGGAAGCAAATGCTTGTGCCCGTCGCCTATGATAAACACCCTTCTTTTCCTGGTGGTCTTTGGTATCTGTCCCGTGAAGAATTGAAAAAGCCCCAACTGCGGCCAGTCATGGCTTTTGGTTTAGGATGTGTCCTTATTCATCGTCCTGTTCTGGAAAAAGTCAGGTTCAGGCATGCACATGGGTATGATGATATGATGTTCTGCAAGGATGCGCGTGAAGCGGGCTTTGACCTCAATCTCGATACGACGCTGAAAGTCACCCACCTGCTGCCCGGTGGCGTCTCTATTGTTGTCTAGAGCATCTCTTCCATTTTTTTCTTGGGTGCTTCCTTTGCCAGGTCGACGCCAAGGTCCTGCAGCGCCTTGATATGCATCTGCATGAGCTGCTCAACAATGCGCAGGATGCGTACCAATTCTTCGCGTTCCTTTGCAAGTGTTGCAAGGCTTCCTTTATGGAAGCCAATCTGTTCTTCCTTTGACATGTCTGCCATAGGCTGCAGGAAAGGTCCCCTGTATATAAAGATGGGGGACAAAAAAAGAAAAAAGAGTCAGTACTCAATACCCAATACGGGTCTGTACGGCTTCACGCGTGTGATAGCGCCTTCTTTGTCGATGGAATAGCCAACGCGCTCAGCAACATCCATCACTTCTTTCTGCTTGTCCTTGGTCAGTCTTGAGAACGCAGTAGCAAAGAGCCGGGTGATATCGTCCTTCTCGGATGATGCCTGGTCTGCCCTGATTTCCAGCTGCCATTCTTCCTGCCTGGTCGGCCAATTAAATCTCGACATAGTTCTTCACCAGAGCCTTGTATTGGGTGGTCATTAAAATAATCTTCTGGTGCTATTATTCATTTAGGAATATCACCGTGCCGACACTATTTGAGCCGAAATCTTTAAAACCTGACCAATAAGCCCGAGAATATGGACAATCAGGAACAGGCATATCTTGACTTGGGTTATCTGCATGCTCGTGTCATTATTGAGATGGTCGGCAAGCCCAAGGAACACGTTGAAGAAACACTGAAGAAATACGTCGCTCTCATTGAGAAAGATGAGAAAATCAAGCTTGTCCGCAAGTATTTTGCTGAATCGCGTGAAATAGAAGGAATGTTCTCAACGTTTGTTGAGCTCGAGGGATATTTCAAAGGCATTTCGACGCTGGTGGGCTTCTGCTTTGATTATATGCCATCATCTATCGAAATCCTTGCACCTGTCACGATGGCGTTTACCAACCAGGTGACCTCCAACATGCTCAATGACCTGCAGGCAAAGCTGCATACCATGGACATGATGCTCAAGAAACTTAACAATGAGAATGAATTTCTGCGAAAGAACATAGACCTTCTCCTGAAGAATTATATCACTATCCTGCTGCACAACCGTCGGCTTTCTCTGGAGCAGCTTTCGACGCTCATTGGAATACCAAAGGAAGGCCTTATTGGCTACCTTGATACCCTTGTCCAACAGGAAAAGATTAAAAAGGACGGTAACGATTATTTTCTTCAATGAAACAGAAGCTCGAAGCGCTGCTGTTCGCATCCGGCCGGAAGATGGAGCTCAAGGAGCTTGCAAAACTCTGCGGCACACGGAATCTGGAACAGGTTAAGTTGACTCTTACAACCTTGCAGCAGGAATACTCTTTGCGCGACTGCGCACTGAAGCTCATTGAAGAAGGGGAAAGCTGGAAACTTTCCGTGAAAGAGGAGTTTGCGCCTTTTGTGCGGCAGATTGTCTCTGAGACTGAGTTGACAAAGTCAATGATGGAGACGTTGGCAGTCATTGCGTGGAAGAATCCTGCGCTGCAGTCAGATATCATTCATATCAGGACAAATAAAGCATATGATCATCTTGACCAGCTCGAAGAAGCAGGGTATATCAACCGCGCTAAGTTTGGCCGGACACGGAAGATAACATTAACAGAGAGGTTCTTCAGTTATTTTGACTTGCCCAACCAGCAGGAGGCGCAAGCCGAGTTCAGGAAGTTCATCCCCGAAGAGATTCGTGCAAAAGTCGAGGCTGCTGAAGTGGATATCATGAAAGGCGAAAAAGTGCTTGAAGAAGAAGCACTGAAAAAGAAACTGGATGAGGAAAAGCAGAAGCAGCTCAAAGTCTATGAAGAGGCAGGGGAATTGCTTTCTTTTGCACCTTCTCCCCAACCGGAACAAAAATGATGCTTCTCGTGCGCTGTCCGCAATGTGGTCATGACCAGAAATGTGCGCCGTCCTCGCCTATCCTTACGGGCAAGAGCAAGCGCTGCGTCTATTGTGGGAAATCGTTTTCTGTGCGGCGCCAACTCATGAAACGGCTTGAATAGTTTTCTTAATACTCGAAGCGCCTGAGTTCACACGGTAGAGTCTACGGGGTCATGCTATACTTACAGGAACAGGCTATTCTCTCGGTTTTACATACAAAAATAGATGAATATACTTACATAAGCAGATAGGTTTAAAAAGAAAGTTTCATCTTGAAGGGGATATCAGTCTGAAAAAACAAAAAACCTACAAGAATAGAATAAAATACTTACATAAACAGGAAAAAGATGGGGAAAAAAGGGCGTGAACGACGAAGTGAACCACTTTTCGCCAGTTCTCTTGCCAACGATGCAGATTTCCAGGAAGCAAAAAAGCTCTATCTCTGCCTGAAGCAAAAGCACCGTCTCCCCAGTTCAGTTCTCTTCCAGCAACTTGAGGAACAGGACATCCTCATTCCCGTCACTATCTTCAACCGGGACTTGTCAGGTCTCGAAGCGATCTGCAAATATCTCCGGGAAAATTGTCGTTTGTCAAACAAAGAGATTGCCAAACGCCTGAACCGTTCAGAAAAAACAACCTGGCAGGCATACCAATCGAGCAGAGAGAAATTCCCCGCACCGTATAATATCCCCCCAACACAATATACTATTCCTATCTCCGATATCCAGTCCCGCCAGCTGAGCGTGCTTGAGACCATTGTCAAGCACCTCAAAGAGACGTTCAAGCTCAGTTACCACACTATTGCAACATTGCTCATGCGGGATGACCGTACCATCTGGACGGTCTATCACCGGGCACAACAAAAACATGGCTAGGCACACATCAAAGCAAAAGCTGGAACAGGACCTCGCAACCTATCTGCAGAATAAAGAGCAGATACTCTCTGATGTTAACCAGATAGCAGAGGCGTACAAAAATGGTACAATCAGCAAGAAGAAGCATGATGAGTTAGTCTCCCGTTACCTCCTTGGTCAGTCGCTTGACTATTGGATGATGGTGTACAATTATTCCATTCTTGCTACCCAGCAGCAACTCATGAAGCATGAGAGAACGGAGAGGAAGCAAGCATCATGGTATGCCCGCAATGAAAACGCAGTGCTTGCCTTACTGGTACTGTTTGGCGCAGCATACTTCCTCGGTGGGTCGATCACCGGCTTTGTTGTCGGAGGCACAGCATTGTACAATCAGAGCGGTTTCTGGCTGACGGAGAGCGGATTCCATTACGAAGGCATGGCATATGTCTCAAATGTGGAAGGTTCCGAACTGTACTATCGTATTGCCGGCACATCGATACAATTATTGACGCAGCGACGGGATGATTACGGGTTGCTTCATGTCTTCATTGATGGTCAGGCGGAACTTATTGACTTGTATTCTCCAGAGCCACAGTACAATGTAACCATCGCGCTCGCAGAAAACCTGAGCGACACTGAGCATGATGTCATTTTCCGTGTTACTGGTGGCAGGAACCCGAATTCACGGGGCTCGTTTGTTGTCATTGACAGTGTCGTCGCTGAGACCCCTGTGATGACATTGGTCGAGCTTCCCATACAATCACTACCCGTGACAGCACCACTAGACCTGCTGACAGTGACTAACAGCACCGGGGTTTGGGTGGAAGTGAATGATATGACATATATGAATGGGGCGGCATTGCTGTCCAATACCAATGGGTCCTCCCTCTCCTACAAATTCTACGGGCCTGCAGTCACCATTGTTGCCCAACAGCGCGATGATTTCGGTATTATGCTGATGTCTCTGGATGGCAGCGTTTCTGCATTTGACTTATGGAATGACACCTCTGCGCACGTCAATATGACGCTCTGGACAGTGGGCAGCGGACAGCACACCCTTGTCATCAATGTCTCCGGTGCAAAGAATCCCGAGTCCTTTGGCACGTATATGCTTGTCGATGAGGTGATGGTCTCGTATGGAAGTGAGGCACAGTCAGTCGTGTTGGTGGCAGAGAACATGACCATACAGCATCATGCCGAGATAAATAAACCAGTCCGTTGGACACGCCGTGTCCATGCAGACGCATTGGTGGTGGAAGTTCCATCGCTGGAAAACGTGACCGTGAAGAAGAAAGTAGATGGTGCATTTGAGGAAATCTCTTCACGTCACTTGTTCATTAAAAAAGGGACTAGCACACAACCTCTTGATGCCTATAAAGACAGCCTCCCGGTGTCCAACAAGCTGACCGGCAGTGCCGTAGGGACAAAAGCCGAGAACGTTACGCTCATTGCTGATGAGGATGCAGATGAGTATGAAGTCACTTATGAGACGCCCGCACCGCAGATATCAGAATTGAATCATTCCATCACAAAAAAGGAAATCACAGTTTTCAGTGATTATCATTATCAAAATATCACGACGTACACAACGCTCCCGAAAGAATCACCCCAAACCTCCATTAGGCTGTATCACTTGGTGGACAATGCGAAAGTGTTGTTCACTGGGGATATAAGCTACCTTGATGAAAATGAAAATGGATTAATTGATAAAATTCAGTGGATTGTTCCACATTTATCTAACCAGACGTATCTCATTGAAATCACAGTCCTGAATGTGTACTCTTATCCGCATGCTGGCGATAATTGGACTGTCCTCTTCAACACGACCGGGACAGCCAATCTGACCATCACTCCGGTTAATGGCACTGCCTGGGGGAGAGAGATTGACTTTGTAGAATTGAAATGTGGGACTGATAAATTGGATATCCAATTTGATGGCTCTGCTGTGTTCTATCCAGACTATTCGTGTGACAAGACCGGCGAGGAAATCAATCTTGTGCACATCCCCGGCTATGCAGCATTGGAATTCAGGTTTGGCGACGCAATTGCATACGCGTATGACCCGAACGCAGCAGGCATCAATGCCTCGAATGTCAATATTACCCCATACAGTCTCACTGTTGCCATGGATGCAGCCGGTGTCTGGAACTATTCCCACACCAACCGTACTGTTGAGAACGGCTCAGTGTGGACATGGTTCATTAATGGGACGGAAGTGTGGAGAGAAAAGTCATTGATTGGGTATTGGAAACTTGACGGGAATTATACGGACTTCAGCGGGAAGGGGAATGATGGTAGACAAGACAATACTGCGAATCAAACTAGCAACATTACTGGCGTGATTAAGAATGCAGCCTATTTTAGTGGGGATGATTTCATAAATATAAGCCATAGTGCAAAAATCGATCTCGGAAGAGCGGGTGATAATTATACCATTTCAACATGGGTTAAACCTACGAGCGCCGATGATAAACATCGTATTATCATAATTAAAAGAAGTCTTAGTGGTGGTCCATTACCATTTACACTTTATGTTGTTTCTAGCGCATATGGCAATCGCTTCCAGGCCGAACTTTATGATGGAAGTAGTAATAATCCGTTTATACGGTCACAGACCGTAGCACAGAATAATACTTGGTATCACCTTACTTTCGTAAGAACCACTGATCAATTATTCCTTTACGTCAATGGCATGCTTGAAAATTCCACTGTGATAAGTGACATTGATTATAGGTCTACAGGAGATCTACTTATCGGTCAGCAGCAGAACACCCAGCCATGGATTGGTAGTATAGATGAAGTCCGCATCTACAACCGTTCATTATCAGCAACAGAAATCGCCAACCTCTACAACACAATGGACTACGGCCAGACCGAGAAAGCAGAAATGGGAACACCGGCACAGGACAAGCCTATTTCACTGTGGCACTTCAATGAAAATACGGGGACTGTGGCTAAGGATGCGTTTGGTAAGAACGACCTGAGCGGTACGCTTGGGTGGACAAGCAATGGCCAGTATGGGACGCCGGCTGTCACGTTCAACGGCAATACGCAGAGCATCTCAAATTCCGGTCCGCGGAATCTGAGTTTGGTTGGCAATATTACTGTTGAAGCGTGGATAAGCCCTAATGGATATGGCAGCTTCGGCAGTGGCCGGATTCTTTCCGTTGGGGGCTTTGGCAGCCCGGATTATGAGTTATTCTTGACTGCAAATGGGTCTGCTGTGTTCCGTATCCACAACACGCAAACAAATGTCGATGTCTTCAGCCGTGTCATTTCCAATAATACTTTTACTCATCTTATGGCGACGTATAACGGGTCGCATATGCTCATCTACCGCAACGGGACACAAGAAGGCCAGACCATTACATCAGGTCCGATACGGCAGAGCAGCAGCCCCAGTATCACTGTCGGCAATGATGCATTTGGAACGAATGGATATAATGGGACTTTAGACAGTCTTGCCGTCTATGACCGGGCATTAACGCATGAGGAAATCAACCAGTCCTTCCTCCGCACGTTCCCGGTGTTTGGGCTGGATACAACAGTTTATGGTGCCAATAGTAACCTTACCTTCCGGATCGAACCAAGCGATGGGGTAGACTTTGGCATTGCGCAGGATTCCCCCCTCGTGACTGTGTCCAGCATCCCGGATACAACGCCGCCATTCTGGTACAATAATGTCACGAACATTACTCGGATTGCATCGGGAGACAATGTGCTGTTTAATGTCTCATGGAACGACACGACTGACTTGTCGACGTACATCTTCAGTATCAACGATTCCATCATTGAGACGATGAGCCCCTTTGAGGAGAAGTTCACCAATTATTCATTCCGGTTCTCCGGCACAACAAATGTGAGCAGCTTTGGAAAGATGATAAATACCACAAAGCGCCGTGGCGCTACTATTGGCTGGAGAATGTATGCAAATGATACCAGCAATAACTGGAATCAGACCAGCATATTCAGTTTTACTCTATCCAATGCACTACCAGTAGCTTTCTCACTTAACATCACGCCATTTTCCCTAACTACAAGCATGGATGCAGCCGGTGTATGGAATTATACAGACAATGATAATGACCCGGAGAATGGTTCTGTGTGGACGTGGTTTGTCAATGGGACGGAGGTGTGGAGGGATCCATTTTTGGCAGGATACTGGAGGTTTGATGGCAATTATACTGACTCCAGTGGATATAATAACTCATTAACTCAAGATACTGCAGCCAACCAACCAACCAATACGTCTGGTTTAACCAAACAAGCAGTTTCATTTTCAGGGTCTCCACAATTCTTAATAAACCCCAATATGAGTATAAATGCTTTATCCCAAGTTACATTATCAGTTTGGTTTAAAACAGCAACAAGTCAAACAGATGCATATCTCATTAGCTTTCCCAATAATAGCGCTGCTGGTAATAGCGGATTAGACTTATATTTCCCAACTGCCACCACTTTGGGCTCAACTATTCGGACTGGGGGAGGGGGAGCAGGGACTACTATTTCCGGTACCGTTAATTATGCAAATAACCAATGGCATCATGCGCTTACAACGTATAATGGATCTAACTTATTACTCTACTTTGATGGTGTGTTAATTGCAACGGGAAGCCGTACTGGTACAATTAGTGCTGCCAAAGAACTCAACATTGGGAGGTTTGGGGCTTTTGGTCTTTATTTCGATGGCCCGACTAGAATTGATGATCTCAGAGTCTATAATCGCACTTTGTCCGCCACAGAAATCACCAACCTCTACAACACAATGGACTACGGGCAGACCGAGAAAGCCGAATCAGGGACACCGGCACAAGATAAACCAATTTCCTTGTGGCATTTCAATGAGAATCAAGGCCGTACTGTTAAGGATGCG
>JACQSS010000002.1 GCA_016211195.1 Candidatus Woesearchaeota archaeon | reverse complement strand
CCCATATCTATCGCTGCATAGCCAATAGTTGTTCCGGGGTCAATGCTGGCAATGAGCAGTTGTCGCACAGAGGCTGGAAAGGAAGATAGATATATAAATTTGTAATCCCTGGACGAGGCAAAAGAGGTGCAGTATGGACTACACGAATCCAATAGATATTATTGCATTGGTTGTTGCCATCATCATTTTGGCGAAGGGTGTTTCCTTGTTATTTGTCACCGCGAGCCAATGGAAAAATCTGGCACGGACAGTCAGACGCAATGCACGGACACTGATGGGTGTCTATGCGTTGATTGCCCTTGCTGTAGGCTATTACGTCTTTATGCTCCTTCGGGTAGAGGAAGTGGCTGCAGTCATGCTCTTCACTTCGGCAATGATGAAAATGGTTATGATGATGTATCCAGAAAGCACGGCAATGATGATTGAAGAGGCACGGAACAAACATTATCTTCCGATAGTCATCTTGGCAGTCCTCTTCGCGCTCTGGATCCTGCTTGATTTGTTTGGGTAGCTATTTCAGCAACAGCCCAGCGCAATAGCCAGTATAATAACCGACCAACGTTTCACAATAACCCAATGTTGCTCCTGCTGCGCCAAAAAAAGTGCCACCTAAACACAATCCTGCTGCAGCGCCCGTGGTCCCCTTGACGACAAGTGCTGTTGTGCTGCTTGCACTACGTGTAGCAAGTAAGCCACCAACGAAGGTCCCAACTATGCCACCTTGGAGCACACAAAGGCCACCACGTACCATGGCAGGACCATAGGTTAGTATGAATTCTAATGAGACTGGCACACCTTGTGCAGTGCAAAAACCATGGTAAAAGCCAGTACCAAAAGAGGCAATGTCCATTACCCCGGGCTCGAAGCTCATTTTGTAGTGATCTTGCCTCCTTGTAGGGGGTGCTGTTCGCTTGCGTCTCTCTTGCACCCTCGTCTCAGCAACAACCAACCTGTCAAGAGCAGACTGTGGTGCAGGTGTCTCATTTACAACCATTTTCTCAAGGGGGGCTGATGGCAGGTTTTCTGGTTTTGCCACGACGTATTCTATTCCGGAGACATGTCCTTGTGGATTATACGTTAATTTGGCATATTCTCTGGACCCACAACCGAATATTGAACAGCCTCCAGAAAAGGAAAAGCACTCTTCGTGATGAGCGGTATTGCATTCCTTACACAGAACGCGTGATTGATTCAGTTCATCACCACAGACTTTGCAGACTTCCATGCTGCCGGCAATCAGGCAGCACTATTTAAAATTAATGACTCGTTGGTGACGGCAAACTTTAAAAATTGATGCAGAGTAGCTGCCCCTCTGGAGGTTAGATTATGAGAAAAAGCATCATTTTATTCCTGGCACTGCTTGCGCTGCCTGTTGTTTTGGCCACGCATACCGACATTCCTTATTATGCATACGATGTACAGGCGCGCTCTGTGTATGATCATGGCACCGATACCGGGTATCAGTCATATTATGTCCCATCGTCTACAACCTATAGACCATATTATGATGCCGGCTACAGGCAAGGCACTCTCTACGAACGTTATGGCTATACAACTGATTACGAGCGCCGTGGTTCAGAGTACGATAGCAGATATGGCTATTCCGGCAGCAATGACCGCTATCGGGAAAGTGAATCGTATCAGAAGACGATGGAGTACAATTACGACCGCTATGGCCGTTCCTACAGTTCCTATGACCCCCGCTATGATGGCCGGCGCAGCCGCACATTCACACAGGATTATTACGACGGCATGTACCGACCAAGTTTATACGGTTCTGGCCGCATCGCCATCGAAGACAGGTATGGGCCTGTTTACTACAACTACCGCGGCCAGCGGTACGGATATGATGAGCAGGGAAGACGATTTTATTATTGACCATGAAGGATCTCATCGCCCGTATCAAAGAGAGTTGTGCAACGGCATATTATGCTGCGAAGGACCATAAAATTACCCCACTTGGCTGCACACCGGAACAGTCTGAGATTCTCTATAGTGCGTTGTCTCCGGCGAAGCATTTCCACCGGTACCTGTCGCAAATCAATCCATTTATCCCAGCACCACTACGCCAACTGATTTGGGATCCTGCACATGCCTTACGCACGCGAGGAGATCTCTATGTCTACCATTACGGTCTTGATTATGATTGCGTCAAAGGCAGTCTTATCGGCTCTTCGTCTTGTACAGAGCATTTTGCGGATGTCGAGCATTTTTTTGCACCGTTGCTTCCCGCTTCATGTATCGCTTTGGTTTTTTCTGGAATAGAAGGATCTGTTCTCCACCCCAATCTGCCCCTTCTGGTTGGGCCTGTGACTGTGGTGCAGGAAACGATGGATTTTGTGAAGGAGAGGCCATCCGCCCTTTTCGGTTATATCTACGAAGTCACAGCACACAAATTGGATGGTGATTTAGTCCGGGACAATGCGCGGCATGTGTACGTTTATGATCTTGTCAAACGACCAAGGAAGACGCAATGTAGACTCAGGTAATAACTATGACTCTTGAGCAGACAATCCAACGGATGAAGAGAAAATATTGTCTAGAAAGACAGGAACACGATGTGCGACGCGCATTGGAAGCAATTATTAATGCATATCGGGTACCAAATGGCTATTTGAACCCGTACCCAAGTAAGCCAAAACTTCTTGATGCAACGCTTGCCCAGACGATCGAAACCGCAAGCTATTACGAAGGGAAGCCACTGTTTTACATCATGTTGTCTATAGCGTCTCAGGGCAAAGCCTTAGGAGAAGGCAATGTACTCTTGGCAGTGATGCGACGCCGGGCGAGAGCCTTTGCACAGCCTGTTGTGAGAAAACTCATACACAGCTACGAAAAGCACCCATCACTTAATGAAGTAGAGAGTGTTATCTCGATAACCTGTAGAACTGACTCACAGTCAGATACAGGACCTGAGAAACTTCAGCTTAAGCAAACGAGAGAAATAGCCTTATCACTTCTACAACCAGAAGTTGTGATGTTGGCATACAAGCACAAGCATGATGAGCAGTTCATTGAGGACGTCTGTCGCACTGCATGGATGTATGGCGGCTATGGCCCGCACGTGCTTGATGCTGCAAGAGGTTATAGATCATGAGCAATCTGCGTATACTTCACTACAACATCGCCCACGGGAGAGGGGATGACAGGACACCAGATACTATTCATGGATTAGGTGCATTAGGGCTTGCATATCGCAGTGTTCAGAAGAATTTTCATGTCCTTCTACGAGGCAAGGACGAATTGATGGAGCGATTGGAACAAATCGCGTTCTGTATCAAAGAGCAAGATCCAGACATCGTCAGCCTGAATGAAGCCGATTTCCGTAGTATATGGAGTTTCAATGTTGATATGCTCTCATTCTTTGCAGAACAACTTGCGCTGCCGCACAAAGCATACGGCCAAAAGTGGGCGATGCCCGGAATACATCATGGCTGCGGACTTATCAGCAGATTCCCGCTCATGAGCAGGTATGTCCCATGTTCCACAAACCGATTTCCGGTGACACTTTTGGGGGGAGTGGGATATCTTGATGCCACGATTTTCATTGACGGCCATGCCCTCAATCTTCTGTGCTGCCACCTCTCGCCTGGGCCAGAAAATGCTGTCCAAATCAAGGAGATCACAACACACCTAGCGGCTGTTCTTAAGCCGGTTATTCTTGCCGGAGATCTCAATATGCGCCTGCAGGACATAGATCTTGGGAGCAGATTGCAGGCATGGCCGGAGCTCGCTCGTGCAGAACAGAATTATGCAACGTTCATCTCCCGACAGGGAACTCCAAAATGCATCGACCACATCTTCACAGATAAGATGTTGCCATTACGGGACTTAAAGGTGCTTGATGTTCATTATTCCGATCATAAGCCCGTTGTGGCACAGGTTGACTGGACGCATTATATTGATAGTTTGAGGTAAGAACAGAACCAAGACCATGACGCTCGATAAGCATCTTGAGCAGGCACGGTGTGCCGTGTGCAATTGTGCACTGGGTGATACAAAGCTGACGGCATGCACGAATTGTGAGACACAGCACCATGCCGATTGTGCTGTCTACTCAGGGAAATGTGCCCGCTACGGCTGCCAGACGCAGTTGACAATTGATGAGAAAGTGCGTGCGCCTTCGATTGGACGTGTCATCAGGACAATGGCCATGGATTATATGGGTGGTTCATGCTTGACAGGATTTGCCAAGGGTATGAAAGTCGCGGCGGTCAAGACCAATGGTTGCCTGACGATTGATTTTGGCAAGACGCCACCCAAGTCGGCAATTGACGCATGGCAGCATAGCATTGAATCTGCATTGTCTCCGGCAGAAAAGCCGTTTTACTATGCAGGATGGGGTACTGAATTAGCGGCAGAGTATGTGGCGAGTGCATGGTTTGTTTACACATATGGGCCGCCCACTCAGAATCCGATACTTACCGCAGTGTATATCGGATTCCTCATGTGGTTTGGCGGAAAAACGCTTCTCCAATTAGGCGTGACGTGTCTCGCATATCCATTCGTTGTCCGGCCGCTTCTTGACCATTATCACTCAGTCAAGGAGAGGTTGATGCCACAGGATGTAAAGCCAGAACTTCTAGACAAACATATTGAAAATAAAGATGGAACTAAGTGATTATATTTTCTTAGTATAGAGCACCGTCTTACCACTGGGTTTGTACCCGAGATGGTGCATGATTTTGTGCATTGGTTTGTTCCAGTCATAGACCAGACCGCAGATGACAGTGCATTTTCTCTTTTTGGCTTCAGCTGCAAAGCCTACCATCAACGCACTGCCAACCTTTTGCCCTCGATACGATGGTGCAACAACAATGTTGGTAATAAAGGCAAAACGAGTCTGAAAGTCAATTTCTCCATTGGCTGCCCCAGCTATTTTCCCTTTCTCTTCAGCAACCAGCAGCAGCCTGCCGGGAGACATGAATGCAAGAAAATAACGCTTATCGTGCTTCTGTCCCGGATAATCTATGATTTCTTTGACACCACGATAGAGTTTCTGGAGCTGCGGAATATCCTTTGGTGTTGCCGTGCGGATACGACGAGGTGAGGCTCTCATGGTCCCTTCAGGGCTGACAGCTTTTTTGTGAGCTGAGTGAGCACTGTTCTCTTTTTTTCCAAGGTAAGAGAAAACAAGCGCCTGATAACCATATTCTTACTTATTGTAAAAAAATAATTGAGCTTGATGACACAGTCCTTCATTGCACCTTCACTCGTTGTAAGAGGGACACCCTCCATGGACGGATTACTTGTTATACCGGCAACAACAATGTTTCCCCATTCTTCAAACAAAACCAAGGCAGGCCTCTTTTTTATCTCGAACGTATCGGTAAATTGGAGCTGCGCGAGAACGATATCTCCTGCTTCAAGCATGATCCCAATCCTCATCTGCCTTATTGTCCCACAATTCCTTCATCTTAGCTTGCTGGATCTTATGAAGAAATTCATCGTATTGATTCTCTTTCTTCACCGCACGGAAGACTCGTATTATGTGCTGGATAAGTTCATTGTAGGTTTGTCGGGGGTATTCTTTGAGCTCTTGTAGAGATCGCACAAGGGCCTTATCAAGTTGCACGGTGGTCATCTTCATTATGTATCGGTTATAGTTAATTATAGCTTATATATAAAATCTCTTGTCAAAAATCCGCCAGCATGACCTCTGAAGGAATCTTGTGAAAAGAAATGGACTGGCCGGGACTTTCTCACTAGCGTTCGAAGGTATTGTCTCCCTTCGAGCGCCAATATTTGAACCCGGAGTCTTCCCATCCTTGGTCCGAAGATAGCCAATGGGATGTGATACCAGATTTCACCACCAGCCCATATCTCTATGAGAGAAGTCACCGTTTTATAAACTTATCCGACTACAACTACAAAATACAAAAAGAGATCCCATGCACAATAGTCTCGAGTCCAATATCTGGAAGTACTATTTCATCGAGTGCTTGTCTGGCTTTCTGCTTATCATGCCAATTATTGTCCCTTTCTATCAGTCAAATGGGCTGAGTGTCACGGACGTGTTCCTGATTCAGGCAGCATTTTCTCTGGCTATTACCCTGCTTGAAATCCCGACAGGATACTTTGCAGATGCGTATGGCAGGAAAAATTCTATTATCTTTGGGCTTGCACTTTGGTCATTGGGGTTCTGGATGTATACTTTCTCCTATACCTTCACAGGTTTTCTGTTGAGTGAATTGACGCTGGGCGCAGGAGCAGCTTTTGTGTCGGGAGCCAATACCGCACTTATTTATGACACGTTGCTGCAATTGAAGAAACAATCCTCCTTCAAGCAGGTCAAAGGGAATCTTGACTTCATCAGCTCCCTATCTGAAGCTGTCGCGAGCATTCTTGGCGGGCTTCTAGCGGTAATCAGCCTGCGGACACCGTTTCTTGTCGAGGCAATTATCATCACATTTGCGCTACCGTTTGCATTCTCTTTGTATGAACCAAAACGCGACGTCTATTTCCATCGGCAAGGGCATCTTCAATCTCTGTATAGGATAACGCATTTTTCCTTGCGAAAGCATAAGAAGGTGAAGTGGTTGATTCTCTTTGGGTCAGTTCTCTCAACAGGGACATTGATCATGGTCTGGCTTGAACAGCCCTATTTCACGTATGTCGGCTTGCCCCTGGGCTATTTCGGGGTCATCTGGGCATTGCATAACATCTGCGTTGGGTTCTTTTCGAAATATGCGGGCTACTTTGAACAGAAAATCGGAAAAAAGCGACTGCTCATCGCACTGCCGTTCCTGTTTGTGGTTTCATCCATAGGGCTGGCAGTGGCAGCGACATTGTTTACCATCATCCTTTTCTTTGTGTTTTCGTTCATCAGAAGCATGAACAGAGTCTTGCTGGTTGATTACATCAATGTTTATGTCTCCTCAGACAGCAGGGCTACTGTGTTGTCCATCAACTCGTTTGTTGGGCGGTTATTTTTCTCTGCGATCTCCCCATTGATAGGCTTGGTGCATGATATCTATACACTCCCGATTGCGTTCGCTGTTACAGGAATCCTTATTTTTGGTACAGCAATAACGGCACTTCTCAAGCTACACAACCACCATACCATCTAATTACTCAATCGTTTCAAGAAACTGCTTTGCCATGTCTGCAACATCTTCTTCTGCATGGATGCCCGTCCACTTGTCCTTGCTTCCCACGATGTTGACCACAACAATGTTCGCACCATTGAAAATAGCACTGCGCGCCTCCCGCAAGTCAACGCCACCTGCAGCCGAGATAAGCACATTAAATTTGCTCCTGATTTTGTTGATGTGCTTGTACTGGATGACCTTGCCCCTTGTTGTTTCCTCATCACGCCCTTTATGCAGGATAACGACAGTGGGCTGTTGCCGCAGACGCATGAGCACTTTTAGTGGTTCCTCAACCCCGAGCATGTCAATCATGGACGATAGACCCAACTCTGCGCATCGTGCAATGAAGAGATTGAGTGTCTCAGTCGGCGCACTGCCCATGACAGTAGCTGCTGTTGCGCCTGCTGTGTTTGCCGCATCCACTTCTGCAAGAGCGCCATCAAGTGTCTTTAAATCGGCAACAAGCTCCCCGGTCCAGAGCCATCTGATGCCACCAATGCCAGCCATGCCTTCCCGTTTGATGAACGGTGTTCCAGCTTCAATGAGGATACGGTCATCTGCAGGGAGGGAGGGGATGATACTGGTCGCCTCAGAAAGCCCCCCATTGAATGCCAACTGAAGATATCGTTGCCTGGTGTCGAGCCGTGACAGTCTTTTCCGGCCGAACACAATCCGCAGTGTCATCGTTTCAGTACTTTTTTAGCCAACTCCCCCATATCTGATGGGAGAAAGAGGACTATCTTCTCAGAAGGGTCTGCTGCAATGTCACGGATTGTCTGCAAGGTCCTGAGATGGATTGCCGATGGACTCTTTGCCAGATTGTCCGCAGCTTTCCTCAGGTTCTCAGATGCTTTCAATTCACCGTCTGCTGCAATAATGACTGCCCGCCGTTCACGTTCAGCCTCTGCTTGTTTTGCCATTGCCCGCTTCATCTCTGCCGGCAGTTCTATTTCCTGAATCTTAATGGACTCAATGTCAACGCCCCATCCAGACGTTTCTGCATCAACCTGTTTCTTGATGCTGGTGGCAATCTTCTCCCGCTCAGTCAGGACAAAGTCAAGTTCTGCATTACCGACCACGTCGCGCAAAGCAGCCTGTGTATATTGCTTCACTGCATATTCGAAGTCCTCTATCTTGATGACTGCATCCGCAGGTTTTTCGACTTTGAAGTAGACGACAGTATTGGCAAGAATAGGAATATTGTCTTTTGTAATGACTTCCTGTCGTGGCACATCCACTGTTTTGATGCGCAGGTCAACGCGGCTCAGTGTTTCGATGATGGGCAGAAAGAACGTGAGCCCGGGGCCAGTGACACGATTGTATCGTCCAAGACGGAAGACAACTCCCCGTTCGTATTCTATCAGCACCCGTATTCCCGCAAGTAGATACAATGCAAGCGCGCCCAAAATGATTGTCAGCATAAGACCACCTCACCCATTACGGTGTCAGAGCGGACTATAAACATTTGTTACATCAACGCAGTAGCAACAAGTACAAACATTTAAGAATGGCTCTTGAACAACAGAGGGCATGTCACTTAATCAGCAGGTGCAGCAGATTCTGGAGACGCTGACACTCCGCAATGAAAAGGGGCGGCTGGAGCTCATGACTCCTGTCCAGACAGATGGCTCATGGTTTGGGCGAATCGGTGACTTCTTCTACCAAAAGCGGCTGTCGCATACATTGGCTCCGCATCTTGAAACGTATCTTGCAGCCCGAAAGGGGGAACCGCGTTATGATCGCCTGTGTGAGGCATTTCAGGACATGCATTGCATCCGCATTAATGGCGTTCCTGTGCAACGGTCGTCACTCGGACAATATTCCCTCATGGCAGAGATCGGAATGTATGCTCTCTTTGCGAGCAGTCTTGGTATTATCGTACCTGAGAACCCGGCACTCTCCCACCGACTACTGTTTGGTCTCCTTTGCACAGTGTATGGCATCCAGGCAGCTAAACGGACACTAGTCGGTACAGAATCCATCGAAGCACCATTACCGTCGCTCGACGAGATAGGAGAGGACTTGCTGGTCGCGCTTGGGTCGTATCGGGCTGCAAAGGAAAAGTATTTGCGCCATGCTCCAGTCCGTGAATTCCGGTGCCGTGCCGAAGACATTGAAAAGCCCGAGATACAGGAGCAGCTATTGACATACTTACTGCAGCAACCCGTCTATGACAACTATTCTGAACTGATGCGGCGGGAAGGGGATGAATGCATTATACGTGCCCCGGTCTTTGAGAAATTTTCCTACAGTCCTGCACTCATTGATTCCTTCAAGCGGATTGCGGACCCATACCTCCAACCATACTGCCCGACGCTGGACTTGACGGATGGCATGACCATGACACTCATCAAGGGGCTTGACGAATCGACAGGGGGATACTGTCTGCGATGGCCGTGGGGAAAACCGATGATTATTCTTTCTGAAACTGGGTTGCAGCAGTCACCAAAGAGATTCTTTGGATGGTACGTTCATGAAGTCGCGCACGCTGACGGTCTCAAAACCGAAGGTCGAGCTCAATGCCAGGCAATACAAGTACTACTGGACATGGCAAAAGACTACACAAAAGACGGTTTTGATTATCAGGCACGAAAATTTATCCTTGAGGCGGTCGCACATTCTTATGTCCGTGCGCGCAAGAGAAAGGAGCGCGGCTGGTATGAACCGGCTGCACATTTGGGCGATGCGCTGCGTTCTGCGTTGGGCAAGAAATGTACACTCGATGATGAGATTTTTGATGAGCTTAGTGAGGTTGGTGTCCCGCAGATAATTACAGATACGGTCAAAGAGCGAGAATCGTATGAGCCGAGACGTCTTGGCCTTTTTATGGTCCAGACTTTGTTCAAAAACGACACATTCCTCGGTGGGTATACAGTCGACTTCTATCGGCTGCTCAAGCAGAAGAAATTGCTCTAGATTACTTCTCCAGTTCCTTAATCCACATTAGACCAATGCGCATCATGCTATCCTTGAATTTGCGCGAGATGAGGTACGTTTTCTTGTAGACATTATAGTCAATCAATCCCATCCCCATCATCGGCGTCAGGATGCGGTCATAGAACTGGCGTTTGTTATACGACAACCGGACGCGCTGGCCCTTATATTCTGGCGTATCAAGCATGCATTCGTAACTGCCCTCATGGAGCTTGGTTGCGAACAAGGACATTTCTGTCTTGGTGAACTCTCCCTTCTTGGCCTTCATCGCCTTGATGAGTTCCTTTGCCACGATATACTGCTGGTCTGTGGCAAAGACTATCTGGAAAATGTCTTCTGGTAGGTTGGCTTGGTCGAAGAGGATGACCATACAGCACGCATGGCGAGAAGATATAAAAAAGTATCTCTTTTGTATACTGGTTTAGATTTTTACGCACTTATCGCAGAACTGGGTAAGGATGGGAAGAATTTTTGCAGCTTTCCTTTCGTCGATCACCATGATGAGGCCCCGCATCTTGAACAGCCTCAGCTTGTTGACAAGGAAGTGGATGAATCGTTCCATGACCTTGGTATCATTGTACACGAGTAATGTGTTCAAAGAATCGAGAGACAGGAAACCATACTTCCCTTTTTTTTCCTTATAAAGCCTTCGTGAGTTCCACGGTACGACCGTCAGGGTCACGGGCAATAGCTCTGTCTCCAGTTATCTTGACTGCATACCCATTTTTCTGCAGAGCAGAGACAACATCATCCAATGAATTGACGGTGAAACCGAGCCGTGCATTGCTGCAGACGCCGGGATAGAGTTCGAGCACTGTGTCTCCCAATAGACAGGAATAATGGACGGGTCCGTTGCCATGCTGCTCCTTTGTGAACTGCAGTCCAAGCAGTTCATAAAAAGCACACGTCTTCTCGATGGTTGGTGTATAGAGGACAAGGAGGTATAAGTCAGCCATTGGATTCATCGATTGCGCAACCTTTATAAAAAATCTTCCTTCGAGGGCCTCTGGGCCCGTAGCTTAGTCTGGTGGAGCATCGGTCTTATATGTCCTTGCTCTCTGCAATGGCTGAGTCAGCCGAGGGTCCTGGGTTCAAATCCCGGCGGGCCCACCTTTTCTTTTGTCAAGAGCACTATCCAATCATCACAGAGAGAGGGATAGTTTCCGTCAGATACTCGTGCCACCTGTCAGCAGGATGGTACCCATCGCAATGACTCCGCCTAAAAAAGTTCCAACGACGGCTTCTTTCCAGGTGCATCGCTTTAGTTGAACCAATGAATACATTGTACCCAATCCAGCCAGACCAAAGAAGAAAAAGGGGATGAGCTCTTCATAAAACACACTGATTAGGAGCCACATCGCAGTTGCACGTGCGGCATGGGAATTGAACCTGAACGGGGCTTTACTCAGATACTCAAATAAGAGGAGAAGAACAAATGTCCCTCCAAATCGCATCGTCCAAAGGCCAAAGTCACCGAGAAACGAACGGATAAAAGCCAGCATGAAGAATAATGGGGATCCTAGGGTGATGAAATCCCTGTAGCATTCTTTTTTCCAATTCATCATTTCACAAAGGCTAAAACGTATTTACTAAAAAATGGATCCATCTCATTCCTTCTGGTGAGCATACCAGAGCAGCCCTGCAGCAACCAAGTTTATTATTGCATGTCCCGCCATTTGTGATGCTGGCAGGCCGAGCACAAGCATATAGATGTGTGTCCCCACAACAATTGCATATCCGATTCCACTTGCCCAATTCATATTATCACCCCGATGTTCCTATCGTGACCTCAGGGGCTGCTATTATTTAAATGTGCCCTACTGAGACTTCGCAGCGCAACAACTCACAGGCGCAGTAAAAACGATGTGCTTCTGTTCTGTGAACCATTTCCTTTCATATGCATTCCGCACAAAATTATAGGTATCCCTCACGACCAACAAAGGGTATTGACCCTGCGGGGAAAGAGAGCCAAGAGCTTGGGAACTTATTTTATACAGGTGACAAAAGTCTTTTGCCAGGTCAAGTCGTGCTTGTTGCATCTCCGCAGGTTCTCTGAAAACGGATTTTATCTGTCCCCAGAACCCAAGTTCTTTTTTACGTATTACATATGCATTAATTTTTTGCTCAACTCTTTCCTGTGCGATATAGTCCTTCATCGGTTGCGTATTGATGTCATAGACTGGTGCATTTTTTAGCCCATTTTTCATATTGCCAACACTCCCCTTTTGTAAATACCGTGGGACTGCAAAGAACGGAACGCCTACAAGAGTAATAAAGGCAATATGTAATGGACAGAGAAACAGAGCAGAAGCAGCACCTATACAAAATGCGACACTGGGAGAATAAAATTTGCTATTATCTCCGATTCCATGAAGAATTGCTTGAAATGTTGATTTGTTGGCTTCTTGTGCAATGATATGCTCCAGTTCGCTCTTTTTTGTCCTGTCACCGAGAAAGAGCCCAAGCTCGGGATTCTCTTCACGGCCAATAAAGCCAAATGTTAGCGGCGAAATGGTGAGCGCACAACCAACCCCCGGAACATCAACAAAATAATAGGTTTTGTCTGGATTCATAAAAATCAGTAGTCTCTTCTTCTATTTAATGTTTTGTTGGGATGTTTGCTGTATCTATGCTGCACAACATATAAAAATGGTAAAGTAAATCGAATCTAAAGAGGTGATTATGATGCGTAAAATTGTTGGACTGTGTAGTAACTGTAACAATTGCCCTGTTGTCGAAATAGATGATAATTGTGTTAAAGTCGGTGAAGCTGGTAATCTGTGCATCTTGAAGGTTGAGGAATGGGAAGCACTACGAAGGAAAATTATTGACGGCGAACTCTGATTTGTATCATTTTTGGGCGAGTAGTCTCAGCGTAAGGGGCAGTTTTATGTTCACAACATATATCAGGGTGGTCTATGCATTCTGGGCACAGATTTATGATAGATATATCGATCCCTTGTTTTCATTTAACCGACAAGCCGTGATTAGTGCTTTGGACATAAAAACGGGAGAAAAGATATTGGAGGCTGGAGTCGGAACAGGATTAAACCTGCCATTTTATCCGAAGGGATGTACTGTCTATGGCATTGATTTCTCTACAGCAATGCTTGCTAAAGCCAGGCAGAAAAAGCCAGTAGCAAGGGTTATCTTTGAAGAAGGTGATGTTTCGCAGCTTAATTTTCCCTCTGGTTTTTTTGATAATGCCTTGATGACATATGCTCTTCGGGTAGCCCCCAACCCACATGCGGTCCTCTTAGACATTAGCAGAGTCTTAAAACCTGGTGGAAAATTAGTTATTCTTGATCAATTCCGGGCAGGAAAACCTTTTTTCCTTTCCCTTGTACAGCTATGTAAGGTGGTACTTGGGTGGGGCAGAGATTATCATCTTGAAAGCTTGCTTGAGGGCACGCATCTTATTCTCCAAGACAAAAAGCGCTTCGGATTAATGCAAAATACACAGCTATGCATTCTTGAACGTGAGTGAAGTGCCTCAGTTCAACGGTAAAATACGTTACCTAATCCTTTTATATTTAAGCAGCAACGAATTTGTCACCACACTCACAGAACTGAGCGCCATGGCCCCTCCTGCAATCATCGGTGACAAAAGCCAGCCAGTCCAAGGATAGAACACACCAGCTGCAACAGGGATTCCTAACACATTGTAAAAGAGCGCCCAGAACATGTTCTGCCTGATTTTTGCCATGGTATTTTTGCTTAGGGTGATGGCCTTGGGAATGTCAAGGAGGTCATTTCGCATCAAAACAATATCCCCTGTTTCCATCGCCACATCAGTTCCTGAGCCCATGGCAATACCCACATCAGCATGGGCTAAGGCCGGTGCATCATTGATGCCATCGCCAACCATAATAACTGTCCCCGTTTGCTGTAATTTTTTGACATAGTCTGCCTTGTCTTGAGGAAGCACTTCTGCAAAAACATTGCTGATACCAACCTGTCGTGCAATGGCTTCTGCAGTTCGCTTGTTATCGCCGGTTATCATGTGCACGTGCAGGCCGATTTTCTGAAGCTTCATGACTGCCGTATGGGACGTCTCTTTCACTGTGTCTGCTACCGCGATAAGACCAAGAATCTGGCGCTTAGTTGCAAGGACCATCACCGTCTTTCCCTGTTTTTCCAGGTCATGCATTTGTGCCTTGCATGAGTCAATACCGATGCCTATTTTTTTCATGAGCTTTTCATTTCCAAAGTAATACTCAGCAGAACTCACCTTGGCAGTAACACCATGACCGGGAATGGCCTGGAAGCGGCTGACTTTTTCCAAAGGAAGATTTCTCTCGGCAGCAAATTTAACAATAGCTTCAGCAAGAGGATGTTCAGAGTCCTTCTCAATACCGGCAGCAAGGGCTAAGAGGACACGTCCAGATATTTTCTGGAGAGGGATTATATCTGTGACTTCCGGTTTTCCTTTCGTAATTGTTCCAGTTTTATCAAAAATAACATGCTTTATCTTGTGCGTCTTTTCAAGTACATCCCCTCCTTTGATGAGAATCCCTTCGCTTGCACCCGTCCCTGTTCCCACCATAATTGCAGTTGGGGTTGCTAAACCAAGCGAACATGGGCAGGCAATAACAAGCACTGCAACCGCGCTAAGGAGCGCAAAGGAGAACGCCTGCCCGATGGCAAAATACCAGACCATGAAGGTTAAGCCAGAAATTCCAATGACAATAGGGACAAAGTATGCCGAAACCATGTCAGCAAATCGTTGGATAGGCGCCTTTCTCCCCTGCGCTTCTTCAATAAGCTGGATAATATGTGCCAATGTTGTGTTTTTGCCGACTTTAGTTGCACGAAATCGTAAGCTTCCGTGTTTGTTCATCGTCCCTCCAATGACTAAGGACCCTTTTATCTTCTCTACAGGAATACTCTCTCCCGTAATCATGCTTTCATCAACTGAGGAGAGACCTTCCACAACAAGACCATCCACCGGTATTTTTTCTCCGGGACGGACAAGGACAATATCATTTTCCTGCACTTCTTCGATAGAAACAGTGTGTTCCTTGCCGTTTCTTATGACGATTGCTGTCTTTGCAGAAAGTGTCATAAGCTTCTCAATGGCTTCACTGGTTTTTCCTTTTGCAATGGCCTCCAATGTTTTGCCCATGACCACAAGGGTAATAAGGACAGAGGAGACCTCAAAATACTGCGCGCCGGCATCAGCAAGCACAGCATAGAGGCTGTAAAAAAACGCAGCGCTGGTTCCAATCGCGATGAGCGAATCCATATTGGCAGCGCGATTTTTAAGCGCCATCCACGTTCCTTTGTAAAAGTCCCACCCCACATAAAACTGCACGGGGGTCGCCAAAAAAAGAAGATAATACATCGCATACAAAAGCTCATATCCAGTGTAAAAAAGCCCATCTGGCATCAGGAACATACCAATAATGACAGCCGGGACTGAAAACGCAGCACTGATGATGAAAAGTCCCTTAAGCCCGTTTATTTCTTGCTGACGTCTTTTTTTTTCTGCCTTGGGGTCTCCCCCTTGAGAAAGAGACGCCTTGTATCCTTTTGATTGAATAACTTTGATGAGGTCTGGTTCTTGCAGTCTTGCTGAATTAAATTCCACAGTCGCTTTTGCTGTGGAGAAGTTAACATTAGCATATAAGACGCCAGGTGTTTTTGTGAGCGCCTTGGTAATAATTGCAGCACAGCTTGCGCAGTGCATCCCTCCAACGGAAAGAATTGTTTTCTTGTTCATCTTGGTCACCCTTTCTGCAATCGATACAGGCTCACTGTGAGAACCATGATAATAAGGAATTGAACTTCAAGTCCTTTTAAGGGAAGCAATGCCCACGTTGTACCTAACAAGGAAAGAAGCCATGGAAAAAAACCGGGAACACATGCAGGACAGACCCCTGTTGTCATGCCTGCAAAAGTTGATGCGCAAGTCAAGGTAGCCTCTTTCTTGATGGCTTTCTGTTCATGATATATTAGATATGCATAGACAATATTACCGGCAACAAGCAATGCGATAGTCAGTGTAACGAAAATAGACAAGATAAAGGTGGGCCAATGTATAGTCCTAACATAATAGGGTAGATATTGTACCGTTACGTAGAACTGACTAACATATAGAGTCAGCCCCAGATAAATCACAAAGAGACCACACACCCACAAGAGGTATGGCTTTCTCAAGAGACGTCTCATACGACCACCAGTTTACCATTGCCCATCCCCATGGAACAGCTGAATCTAAACGTCCCTTTTTTTGTCGGCGTGAACTGGACGCTATCAGCTCCTGCGCGAAAGTATGCCGAAACGCCAAGCGCAGGAATCTCGAATGAGCGAAAACATCCCTGCAAGCGAGAGAGATCTGCCCTGATGGTGACTGGTTCATCGTGTTTAACCGTGATAACCTCTGGCTTGTAATTAAATTTTCCCCAACTGAGCATAACGTCATTTGTTGGTTCTGCAGCAACTGCCGGCGTTTGAGGCAATGGTGGGCTTTCTTGTGACATGAAAAAACTCTTTACGAAAAAAAAGCCAATAACTAAAAGAAGAACAAAAGCCACTACCTTCACACCGTTTATTTCTTCGCCTGATTCCTCTGTCATCATAGACCTCCGACCCCTGCAAGCCCTGTTTTGGGGCCATAAATCATCAATACAATAAGCGTGGCCGTTGCGATAACGCTATAGGAAAAAAATGTGTTGAAATCGATATGTTTTTTTGCCACGTTCTGATTATCTTCAATAACCTCTTCAAAGAGCATGTATGAAAGCCCCCACATAATCAGCATGTTGAATGCGATGAAAATGGGCATAAACCACAGAATGTGGTCAACACGGAACATGGTGCCAATCATAGACCCCATGATTCCACCCATCACGCCAGCCATCATGCCTTCCATAACTCCCATGATGCCGCAGCATTTGCCATTATAGAACCCTACACCGACAGCAAGCAGCATCGCAGTCGTCCCTCCGATAAAAAGGCCATTTGTTGCTCCTAATATAGTGCCAATCATCATCCCCGTTTGCATGCCAAACGTCATACCCACCATCATGCCGACCATGCTCGTGACATTGGCTTTGTATGATTTGATGTGCCAGATGGCTGAACCGATGCTGATAACAGCAAGGTCAATGTACAACGTCCACCAGCTATATTTTGCCAGGATATCCATGTTCTGGAAGAAGGCGACATAAGCCATAACCTCAATGAGGACAAGGAGAACCAATGTTAGTGCACTATATTTGAGCATAGTATACTCGACGTGATACTTATGCCTATTCTCCACAAAGTCGCGGCATCGCTCCCTGAAGGTCTTGCGCTGGAACGGCTCAAGCGAAGCACGAAAGCCCTTCTCATGGATTAATCGGAGCAACCCTTCATCCTTCACAACCATAGGTTCATAGGTAATATCCACCGACTCTTTGTTGACACTAAAGCTCTCTACACCTTCAGTATGTGATAGCGCCTTGCTGATTACTTTGACACAGCTATCGCATTCGATATCTGGACAATAAATCTTTGTTTTCATTCTATTTTGTACCCCTCTTTTTCGATGGCACTAATAGCGTTCTGCTTCTCACCACTATATTCAAAGGTCACTTTTCCCATTTGTCTCTTTTCATCCAGAGCAATTGCAACAGCAGATGCACCAATATCCTCTAATGCCTCCTTTACCAACATCGTACAACTCTTACAATGCATTCCTTTTACTGTCAGACTTATTGTGGTCATGGTTTTCCCCCCTTAATGACAGGATTTTTCATTACTGAATATCATAATGGCCATTGCAAGGGGACATGCTAAGGCAGCAAGCGCTGAAACAAATGTGCTATTGACCCCAACCAGAGGAAGAATCAATAATGCTATTAACGGAAGAAGACAGCAGGCTGCCATCAACCATCGCTTTTTTTTAGAGTTGTTTTGTTCGTTCATGTTCGCTCCGAATCAAGGAAGGGACGCGTTACTGGATAGTCTTCCTTTGGAAAGTTCCAGATATAGATGACTCTTCCATGAGTGCCTTTGAGGAAATCAACAATCTTGGCTGCTTCATCTGCTGGCGTGTCGGGAAGCGTTGCTTCTGCTTCGATGATTTCAATGCTGTGGTCGTGCCATTCTTTCTGTATCGCGGGCGCTAAGGCATTCCACACATCATTTGTTATGATGGTTTCTATGCCGACTACGTTAGCATTCTTGGCATCAGTATCAAAAAGGAGGCATTCTATGAGCTTCTCATTGATATTTTTGCACCAGTGATGGACAGGCACTCGTGCGTCCTTAACATAATGCTTTGCATCAACATGCAAGTCAAACCCTTTTTGGGGCGTCTCTCCTCTTATCGTGCATCCGCTGACAAGAACCACTACTGTTAGTAATGCAAAAAGCGCTTTCATCTCATCTCACCTTGCAGATTTTTTTACAATACTTTTCGGTATGCCGATACATGGCATCCAAAAGAGGCTTGATAGTCTCCTGATTTAGGGAATATAGTCTCTGGCGCCCGTTTGGCTGAACAAAGACAAAGCCACAGTGCTCAAGCCGCCGAAGATTATGGGAAACTGTCGGCTGAGAGCAACCAGTGTCCCTGCAAATCTGCGAGACACTTTTCGGGCTGTCTTTGAGCGCTTTGATTATGTCAAGCCTATATTGATTTGCAAGGGTTCCAAAGAAAAGCCTGTAGGGGTGCTTTAGTGGCACTTTCATAAAATATGTTATTAATGACATATATATAAGCTTTACTAATTTTGAAAAGGTTGTGAACCATTATTGCTGATTAGCCTTTTTTCATCCACTTTGTTAGAGGAAGCGCATCTTGTGGCACTGCATCAAAAACTTCACCCACCTTGCAGCTCCCATGCGGGAGAAAATAGGAAGTGAGAGGGCCTTTCAGTTCACCGTATGCCCCATAATGTTCCTTCACATTGCGCTCATAGAACGAGGCAAACCTGGTCTCATAATCTGGAGCAAACGAGGGATACTCAATGGAAAATGCAGCTTCAGCATCCTTAATCGCCTGCAGTAGGGTTGCTTTGTGGCAGGCATCCACCCCCCCCAGTTCCATGATGCCCACAAGGTCAAAACCATCCTTGGGACGAACATCTCCTAGGTACAAGCAGAACCGCTTGACGACTGCAACGACAAAAAGCTTCTTCATACTGTGGGGGGGGCACACAAGAACTTAAATATGACGTACATATTTTTATATCCCCTTACCTCACAAGACCCATGGTCGCAGAAACGATTTTGGATCTCGTCGCCGCAATCCAAGGCTTGATATCTAGTATCCAGTGGGTGCTGGGTGGGTTTTTTGGGCTGTATTTGGTTTATTATGCAGTCAGCTATTTCACACAACGAAAAACCCTGCGGACTGTAGAACAGATACGGCACGAGTTGCATGAGCTCAATAGCTATCTGCGCAGGCAAAAGCCACAAAACCTTAAATAACGCAGTACTAGCCTGAGCCGTTGCATGGTCTTTTCCCTCTTTCCCCGGCTGGTCAAACGGCAATACAATCCGTTGGCCATGGTTGTGCTTAGCTTTCTGCTGGTCATCATTGCAGGCACTCTGTTCCTAATGCTTCCTGTCGCGTCCCGGCAGCGGGCATGGACACCTGCGCTTGATGCTGCATTTACTGCAACATCAGCAACAACAGTAACCGGCCTTGCTGTCTTCGATACCGGAACACATTGGTCATTCTTTGGGCAATTCATCATCCTGCTCCTTGTCCAGATAGGCGGCCTAGGCTATATGACGATTATCGCCAGCCTCTTGATCCTTGTCAGGAAGCGATCCATTACCGAAGCGCTGCTGCTTGGGGAATCGCTGAACACCTACTCTTTCAAGGAGATGTTCGCACTTGCCAAATCATTGTTCATGGTGGTCATCCTCTTTGAGGCCCTCGGAGCCCTGACCTTGTTTGTCAACTGGGTCCCACGTATGGGCACAGTACGGGCGGCATGGTACGGACTATTCCATTCTGTCACAGCATTTAACAATGCTGGCTTCGATCTCATGGGCGGTCTGACCACTTCTGTCGGCGACCCTATCGTGAACATCACGGTCATAGGCCTTATTGTCTCGGGTGGAGTCGGCTTCTTTGTCTTGATGGAATTAGTACACTGGACGTTTGGCAAAGCACGGTTATCCCTCCATGCAAAAGTAGTGCTTTTATCGACGTGCTTCCTTATCCTGGCAGGTGCAGTTCTCTTGTTTTTACTTGAATTCGATAACCAAGACACGCTCGGAAAACTCCCACTGGAAACAAAGGCATGGGCAGCCTTGTTCCAAAGTGTTACTGCGCGTACGGCTGGCTTCAACACAATCCCGATCGAGCAGCTGACCGATGCATCGCTGCTCCTCATCATTTTGTTTATGTTTATCGGTGCATCGCCCGGCGGAACTGGCGGCGGGGTGAAGACGACGACTGCAGCACTGGTCTTCTTCACCGTCATCTCTTATCTTAAAGGCAGAAAGGATAGTATTATTGGCAATAGGTCAATAGATGATATCACAGTTAGGAAAGGGTTCGCCGTTATTGTGCTTGCTATTGGGTTTATCACCTGTTTCACTTTGCTTCTGCTTATCCTTGAACAGAGAGGATTCCTGTCCACGTTCTTTGAAGTTACGTCTGCCTTCGGTACCGTGGGACTGACCACTGGCATCACGCCGCATCTCGGTCCATTCGCGAAAGGTATTTTAATGGTGACCATGTTCGTAGGCCGGATTGGGTCACTCTCGATGATACTCTTGTTTGCACGCGGGCACGTGAGCAGGATACGCTTTCCAAAGGAGCAATTATCAATAGGATGAAAAAGACATTCGGCGTTATCGGACTTGGACGGTTTGGTTCCAGCGTTGCATTGACGCTGGCAAAGCTAGGGTACACTGTCATCGCCGGAGACAAGGAAGAGCTTGACATTCAGCATATCAAGGATTATGTTTCTTATGCAGTGCAGATTGACGCCACGGACATAGAGTCCCTGCGGGAAGCGGGGTTCAAGAACTGCGATGTTGTCATTGTTGCCATTGGGGAAGATATCCAAAGCAGTATCCTCGCAACCGCGAATCTCAAGGACATCGGTATCAAATACATTGTCGCAAAGGCACAAAGCGAGCAGCAGGGTAGGATACTGGCAAAGATAGGGGCCGACCGGATTATTTACCCCGAGCATGATTCTGGCGTACGGCTTGCCAACCAATTGACGCAATCGGATATTCTTGAATTCATCGAGGTCTCTCCTGAATATATTGTCAAAGAGATAAAAGTACCGTCCACCTTTGTCGGCCGGTCACTGCGCGACCTGCAGCTGCCCAACAAATACAGGATACTCGTACTTGCCATCAAGCGGGGCAGGATGACACATATTATACCCAGCGTTGATGAACGCGCCGGGTTGCAAGACGTGTTTGTTATCGTCGGAAAACGGGACGACGTTATCCATTTCATGAAGAAGTTTAAGTTGTTGCCGACACGTGAAGGAGCATTGCGCCGGGTGCTCAATACAGCCTTCAGGAAAAGCATTTAAATACTGTGCAAAACCTTTGCCAATCCACGCCCCAGTGGTGTAGTCCGGTCAATCATACAGCACTTTCGATGCTGTGACCCGGGTTCAAATCCCGGCTGGGGCATCGGTCTTCCACTCGGAGTCCCCACCTGTATTGAAACAATGCTGGGGGATATCTACTTCTCCATCTCATGGAGGAAGGCCATGAAACCGAGCATCAACTTTTATCAGGACGATAAGCGGCTGGAGCAATGTTTTCAAAAGATACGGGAAAGCAGTATTTCTGAACGAAATAAGCAGATGATTTTTTCATTCTGCAATACCGCGCTAAGTGAAGGGCTCAGCAAGGTGCGCATCATCAAAGTTGCATATGGATGCCGTTTGCTAGCAGATCTATTACAAATGGATTTTAACAAGGCAAAAAGAGTTTTTCGAGACAGAAGGCCGTATTGGATTGTACAAAAGAATTGCAACACAATAGGCGTTGCTACGACGATTTTCACTCCCAAGGCGCTCTCGCAATGTCTATGGCCTCGGATCTGACAAGACACCTGCCTGACGGCTGGATACCCATCTGAGAGACTTCCTGCTCGATGCGGTCTGCAAGCAGCGGCGCGAGAACAAGTTTTGTGGGCCAGCAGACGAACACATTGCCATATTTCCTGATTGTCGCAGTTTCCGGGATGTGACCATCCTTTGTTTTTGGCTCACTACGTATCGCATGATACGTGCTCCACGTCACACGACCTAAATCAAGACCCGGTAACGTCTTTCGAAAGAGCCGTTCTGCACGCTGCTGAAGCGGCTCATCAGTGTTTTCCGCTAGAGTGCCCCCGATATTCCAGACAACATGACCCGAGAGATCATAATGGCTCGTGATGGTCATTGAGGGCTTGCCTGTTACGGCGGCATTGTCCATGCAATGCCCATAGAACAGCGGTAAGTTCCCCCGTGCCAGCACCTGGCGCAATGGCCTTTCCTGCGCAAGCTGCTCGCCAATCCCCATGAGCTGCGCCAGCGCCTGATTGCCGTGACCGGCAGTGAGGAGGATGCATTTCGGCTGTACAGGAAAAGTCTCCTTTGATATTTTCTCCTCAACAGTCACGACACCATGATCCTGTCGAACGCATGAGCCATAAACAATGCTTGACGCGTGGGGCTTTGCCAATGATGACAGCAAAGATTTTGTATCAAGAACTGGCTCGTTCATCTTATAGACAGCGCTTGCCTGCAGCCACGCAGGAAAATCAGTCGTAGAGTATGGTGACACCTGCAGCAGCTGCAGACGCGATAAGGCCCATAGTGTGAACCGTGTGGCGTACGTGCCAAGGTCTTGCCCCTGTGATGCCCAGAGATAGAATGAATCAGACAAGACCTTCGTTTCCCGCAAATCCGGTTTCCGCTCCCCAGAGAGATGCTGCCTCCATCGCTCGGGCATTGCGTTCAGTTCCTTAAGAAAATCCGGTTTGACATGGATGCCAAAGGCATATTTGACACCACCATGCAGAATGCCCTGCGACATGATTGTTTGTCCCTGACCAAGCTTGTCCTGTTCCACGAGCAGACAATCATAGCCCTTACTGGCAAGCTGATTAAGGGTCCATAATCCCGCAACACCGCCGCCAACAATAAGTGCATCGAGTGTTCTGGTGAACGTCATGGATGAGGGGAGACCCACAGAGTATATAAGTTTACCCCAAGATGGTGACGAATGAGGGCAGTTTATGAGAAAACCAGCAAGTCAACAAGAATATATTTCAGGTCACCTGTGCATGCATCGATCCCGCCCAGGAGGGAACTAACCCATCGTTGGTCGAACTTGCCTTTCCCGTATTTGCAGGTGAGACTCTTTCCCGCAAGGAGTGTTCTCATCTCTGTATTCTCGTTCAGGCTGGCAACCTTTTTTGTGAATATGCAATCTGATGAAGACAGATTGAATACTCCTACTTCTTCTGTGAGTGTCACACTGACCTCTTTACAGTCATTTGCCGCAGAAACAAAACAGTCCTTTGCTGCGCACTCCGGTGCAGATGGTGCTGCAACTGGGGTCGGGACAACCTCTGCTGTCTCCTGTAACGGAATCTGTTGCTGTGACGGACTGCAGCCGATAAGAAGCAGGACACAGAAGACAAGTACTGACATTCTACTATACCCGTACGTTGTCATTCTTCCTCCCCCGGCAAGCCAGCAAGCTTATTCACAACATTGTTTGCCTTCTCCTCAAGCAGTGCCCAAAACTTGATGCGCCATGATTTCTTGCCTGCCTCTTCCTTGGGAACATTGAGCTCATGGATGAATCCGCCGGGCCACGAGTCCACTTCCGTTGTCATCAGTCTCAAGAGAGGGCTTGTGCCTTTTGTGGGATATATTGACAAATGTAACTGCTCTGCTGTTTCCTTCTTCAGTTTTTGCTTCGTGGCGGGGAAGATCTTCTCATTGTCCACAGCCATATCAAAGTATTTGAAGAACTCCTTTGGATTGCCCTGCTTCTTCTTCAGTTCCGCCAAATCCCAATTCGCCCAGAAATTCTTCGGGTCTTTGGCAAGAATGTCTTTATAGCGTTTCTCCCGCAGGGCTTCCTCTGCCTCTGCACGGGCTGCAATGATGTCTTTCCGTAGCTGTGCTGCTATGCTCAACGGGCAGCCGGGCTCACCAATCCGCTTCCCCTGCACCGTCGTAGAACCGCTGCAGCGCATCATGGAGTCTGCATAATCCCACCGATGACTGCCGCCGAAACCACCGCAGTCAAGCGTGAACTCCAGCGCAAGCTCGGATAATTTTGAATTTCCTGCACCATCACGGATGGTCCGTCCGGGAATCCGAAGGATGTTCCCAGCAAACGTCCCCCGGGCAGACCCATGACCCCATGTACCCACGTCAGCAATCTCCTTATTGTGTTGTATGGCGACTGCATAGTCTTTTGTCTTCACCCCACCGCCACAGCCCAGCTCATCGTCGCTTACAGTGACGTGCCACTGGGTGACGCCTTCATAGTTTTGCCAAGAATAGGACATAACAACGGGGGAGAGCACAAGGAGAGCAACCAAAAAGAAAGTATGTCTTCTCATCGCGTGTGCCAATGAATCCCTTCCTTTTATACTTTGTGAAGATTTATAAGCAATACCATAACCATAAGGCCCATGTCACTCGAGAATACGCTTGAAGAGACGCAAAAAAGATTGCGTAACCTGCGGCAGACATTGCCTCGGGAACATGACTTTGTCCATGACTTTGGAGAATATCTTGCAGACAAGGTAAACAATATCAGCAATCCTGAAATGTTCTGCTTGCAGGTGGAACTGGCACTGGCAGAACTACGAAGAGGTTATGACCGGCAAGGGCAGCAGCTTCAGACCAATCTGGTAGGACAACCGCAACCCATTTATGGCATGCTTCGGTTACGGGTGCCAGTCATTGCAGATGCAGTGTTTTCCAGCGACTATGCTGCGCGGGTCCGGGAATTTTATGCGTCTGCCAAGACAAAGTAGCGTTCTAATTCCCTCTTACACAGAGCACTGCGTGCATCCCTATCAGAAGCGTTCTTTCCTCCGATGTTGATAAGGCCATAGCGATAGCTTACCCCATCCTGCAGCTCCTCCGACAGCAAAGCACCCTGCCGGCCATACCAATATAACCGTGCATCATAGTCCTGCTCAAGCGATATTATCTCGGAGGGAGTTGGTGCCCGTAGCACACGCATATCACGAAAGACACGGAGGACATAACTTGAAGCACAGCCGTAGGGGCCTTGTGAAGAGAGCACAGGTTTGCGCCCCTGCGTCAAGGCCAGCTGGACATCATATGTATTTGTCCCAGACACTTTCTCCACCAAGTCAGCGAACTGTGCAGACATGCGGGGGTTGATTTCAATGATAGAAAGCCTCTCGGTCATGGGATCATACATCATCTCGATATTGAAACAGCTATTATCAAATCCCAGAGAGGTCATAACCCGTCCAGCAATGGATGCCATCTGCTTCTGCACTTGCTGCGGTAAAGAGGAAGGGCAATCAAACCGTTTGAAGCAGAATGTGCCTGGATACATGATGGAATCAATAATGCCAGTGATAGTTGGCTTCCCTTGCACATAGCCTTCTACGGTTACTTGCTGCCCTCGCAGCACTTCTTCGGCAAGCAAACGATGTCCATCTATAGTAAACGGTGTGTATTGGCGGAGCAGTGTATTGAAGGGGTTGGAGAAAGTCGACTGATAGTGACATGCTGCCCGGTACTCTTCACGGGATGCAACAAGCCGGGCACCGATGGAGAAATAGGACTTTACCGGCTTGACAAAAAACGGATACGGGAGCGGTGGCTCAGCAGAGCACAGTGCAAAGCTCGGAGTCGCCTCGGGAACAATATGCTGCTGGGCAATACGGGAATAATACTTGTGCTGACAGAGGAGATGGACGTCTGGTCTCGCCCCGGGGAAACCAAATTCTTTGCATAGAACCGCCCCAATGCTACTTGCTGGGTAGTCGTCCGTCGCAATGATGCCATCAATAGTGTTCTGCTTCACCACGTGACGGACTTCTTGTAGAAACTGCATGATGTCAAAGTTTCCAGGACGGAGGATATCCGGCCCATAATACAGAAAATCCCCACGCCCTGGCAACTCCTTCAGATCCTCTTCCGTTGGGCACAAAACGAGAATGCTCATTGGGGCTGGGAAAAAGGGCCGTTATATGAACTCACCGGCTTCATCCAAAAAATCCGCTACGCTCTGGGTTGGCAACGGTACGGCTCATCCTATAAACCACACTTACTGGCACCTACCCGAATCGAGCTACCCCTTCCGCTTG
>JACQSS010000007.1 GCA_016211195.1 Candidatus Woesearchaeota archaeon | reverse complement strand
GGGCTGCGCCGCTTGACGGGCTCGATGGTATCATGGAAGCCATTACTGCAGGCAGGCAGTTCGAGTTTAAGGGAAAAGTATATGTCCCTATTGACTTGTCCGGGCTGAAGAAGCAATAACTTCTTTTTTCTTTGTTATTTCATCCGGGAGCTGAAATAGCATTGCTGGGTCAAAAATAGCTTCGGCCATTCATCATGCCCAGCCGCTTTCCTGCTTCGTCTTCTGTAACAAAATTACGCCGCTTCCACCAACTTGATCTTGAAATTCAATGCTTTTCCTGCCAATGGGTGGTTCAGGTCAATGGTAATATCCGTTGCAGTCACTTGGGCGATGCGCGCAGGAAATTGATTGCCATCAGGCGCCTTCAGGACAAGCATCATGCCTTCCTTTGGTTCGCCCTGCGGGAGTTCTGAGCGTGGCACCTTCCGGGTCAATTCCGGGCGGTGATCACCGTATGCGTCCTTTGCCTCGACATGGATTGTCTTCTCGTCTCCGACATTCATGCCCATAACGGCTTGGTCAAATCCGGGAATGATCTGGCCAGAGCCTGCTTCGAATTCCAATGGCTCTTCTGACTTGTCAAAGACTGTTCCGTCATCCAATGAACCAGTATAATCAACTTTTACTTTGTCACCTTTCTTGACAGCCATGGGATTCAACTCCATCGAGAATAAGTGGTCTTATTCGACGATTCCTATCGGAGCAGGGGTGGTTATATAAGAGTTACCGTTTTTTCCGCTGCACTGGATATTTGTCCTGTTGCCACACTGCCAGACCGCCGATAAGAGTCTTTGCGTGGAAGCCGCGCTTCGCGAGCAGTAATGCTGCTTTGCTAGAGAGCATGCACGTCATGCCGCCACAGTAGACGATGATAAGTTTCCCATGCGGCAGCTCTGCCTTTTGCAAATCATCCAGCGGTATGGACGTAGCACCCTTGATGTGGCGCGCATCAAACATCTCGCGTGGCCGCACGTCAAGCACAAGAAAGTCAGTATCGCCACGCTGCATTTTCTGGTGCAGCGCATATGGATCAATCTCTGCAAGTAATTTGCCTTCAAAATGCGCCTCGATTTTTTTTATTGCAGACAACGGCATATCTTACCGGAAGAAATGAAATCTATAAAAATGTATGGGTCTTGATTTTTTCGTGATACGGCTCTATTCATTGTGCAAACGATTTGGGACGATGCTTGCAGTCGATAATGTCTCTTTTCAGCTCGCACAAGGGGAAATCTTTGGCCTGCTCGGGCCAAATGGCGCAGGCAAGACAACTTTGCTCGGGATGCTCTCGACCATGGTTAAGCCCTCCAGTGGTCGGGCATATGTGCACGGGTATGACATCTGTCGCCATGAGCACCACGTCAGACGGCAGCTTGGGGTCGTGTTTCAGGATATGAGCCTTGATGATGACTTGACCGCAGAAGAGAATCTTGATTTTCATGGCCGGCTGTATGGCATGGGTCGTACCCAGCGCCAGCAGCAGGTGCGGGAGCTGTTGGCACTGGTTGATCTCGTTGAGAAACGGACGTACATGGTGCGGACGTTCTCGGGCGGTATGAAACGCCGGCTCGAGCTTGCACGTGCATTGATGCATAAGCCGGCTGTTTTGTTCCTCGATGAACCGACAGTTGGTCTTGATCCCCAGACAAGGCTGACGCTGTGGCAGTACCTCCGGCATCTCAATGAAAAATATCGCGTTACAATCATTCTCACGACGCATTATCTTGACGAAGCAGACAGTCTTTGCCATCGCATTGGCATCATTGATAAGGGAAAGATTGTTGCGCTCGATACACCACGTCTCTTGAAAGAGCGCATGGGTGCGACTGTCGTCACCGTCGAAGGCCTGCGTGCTCCGCAACTGCTTGCCATCGCAGGAAAATGGGGCACCGTCATGGACAATACGGTTGCACTGCGGGGAGAAAATGTGGTAATGCCACTGCTCAAGGCCGCGACGCGCTTAGGCGTGACAAATATCAGTATTAGCAAACCCAGTCTCGAACGTGTTTTCCTGCATTTCACCGGTTGCCATCTACGGGACGCTGATGCAGATGCACGTGATGCGATGCGCATCACCCGGCAGGTGTACCGCCGATGATTTATGCCCTCTGGTTGCGGGAAGTGAAGAAATATCTGCGGAGCACTCCGCGCATTATTGGTAGCCTCGGGATGCCTTTCTTTTTTCTCATGGTCCTTGGCAGTGGGTTGCATGCAGAGAGAAATTATTTTGATTTCATTGCGCCGGGCATTCTGGGCATGAGCCTGCTGTTTACGTCAGTCTTTTCAGGCATTTCACTCATATGGGACAAGCAGTTCGGTTTTCTCCGCGAAATGCTCATTGCTCCAGTTCCCCGATGGAAAATTATGGTGGGTAAGACACTGGGTGGCGCGACCTGTGCAGTGCTGCAGAGCCTGCTGCTGCTTGGTATCACGCTGGTCGCCGGAGCGGATATTTCAATCACCGGCGCAGTCGCTGCCGTGCCAGTTATGTTCCTCATTGCTATGGCATGCACAGCAATTGGCCTTATTTTCGGCATCCGGATGAACGATATGCAGGCATTCCCCCTCATCATCAATTTTGTCAATGTGCCGATGTTTCTTCTTTCGGGTGCATTGTACACGCAACAGGATTTGCCATCATGGCTGTTTGTATTGACTCGCCTCAATCCATTGACTTATGGTGTCGAAGCCATGCGTGCTCTGATGCTTGGCGAAGCGCAATTGTCCCTAGCGTTATGCATTCTTGTGTTGCTATGTTTCTCGATGGTAATGATGGTGCTGGGCGCTTACCTCTTCACGCACGAGAAAAAATGATTACTCGTAGATCATTTCTCCTTCCGATGGCTGTCCAAAGCAGATGAGCAGTAACCGATAACTAAGCCAGCCCAGGAAAAGCATCAGGAATGGCCAGAAGACGAAGTACACTTTATGCGCAAGGAACGACACGCAGGGGGTCAATGTGCAGTTGGTGTTCAGCATATAACCAGTGACCCACAGGACAACGCCATGTAGAAAGACGCCGATGTAACTATTGTGCTGTGCGCCCATGTGCCAGAGACAGATGACTGCTACGGGAAGCACAAGCAGGTGTTGCATGGCGAGTGCATAATAAGCAGGAGACATTTGCGTGAGATATGTTGTCGCACCCGTCAGATACTCCCCTGTGGCATAATGATACACAAAATCACTTATCCATGTATATTCTGGTAATACTGCGAGCGCTGTTTCTGCAGTGAGCCAGAACCGGCTGCGGGACAAAATTGCAATACCAATGAGAAGGGTTGTATGGTTGGAGAACCACGTCATCTCAAGAAGATTGCCGGAGAGATAATGGACAAGCGCCGTGAGCGCAAACACCAGCAGCATGCAGTACCCTGCAAGGTCCAGCAATACATCCTTCATCAGACTGACTCCACATCAACTATGCCCTTATCAATTTTCAGCGTCCTGAGCTCGTCCATGACCTCTGCTTTGGTCATGGAGAACAGATGCGGTTTGAAGACCACGATGTCACTGTAGCTCGTCTCCCATTTCCATCCGTTTTTCTCAAGGATCTGCAGCGCTTTGATGACGCGCGCCATTCTTTCTGTTGTCTTCTTTGCCAACTTTTCCAAGTCAGCCATCTTTTGCACGCTGGTCGCGAGTTCTTCCTCATAATCTCGGAAGAATGGGATGGTGAGTCGTATCATGCCTTCATCAGAGCATTGGGTGCTTATTAATGTTGTCCGAAAACCATATAAAGCACACACAATCCCACTGCGCAGGTGATATCATGAAAACATGGATGACTATCTTATTCGTGCTGCTTCTTGCAGTAGCGCCACTGGCGTTTGCTGACGAGCAGCCTGAAAATGCTGAGCAAAGCGATGATGCGCAAGACACCTCAGGTCTTGATGCAATGAAGGCAGGCATTATCGCGTCAGGGACGCAATTCCTGGCAAAGATTGATGCGGCAATCAGCGTTGGCAAGGAAGCCAAGCTGGATGTCGCTGCGCTGGAGAAGTTGCGTGAAGAATTCTCTGCGTTGCTGACCAGTGCTGAGCAGTCCGCATCCAAAGATGATGCAAAGAAGCTGCTTAACCAGTTGCACAGTCTGGCTGACAAAGTCCGCGCAGAAGCAAAAAGAGCAAATCTCGGCAGCAAAGCACGGGATGTGAAAAGTGCAGCTGACAAAGCATTGAAGGAGAAAAAGGAAGAGTTGCAGAAGCTGGAGGCGGCAGCAGCAGAGGCACGGAAAAAGGCCATCCTGCGGCAATACGAACAGCATCTGGAGCACGCCCAAAAGAAGCTTGCAAAGATGAAAGAAGGAGGCTTATCAACGGTTACTCTCGAAGAAAAGCTCAAGGACTTCGAAGCCATTAAGCCAGAACTCGAGAAAGCACTGGAGTCAAAGGAAGCCCTGAAAGATGCGCTGCAGAAGGTCCATACCGCATGGCAAAGCCTCCAGAAATCGTTCCAGGACGCTGAAAAGCAACGCGCTGCATTGCATGCGCTCAAGAATGCACAGGAACTTGTCGTAAAGATGGAGAAACGTGCAGATGAGCTGCGGAAGGCTGGCAAAGACACCACTGAGCTCGACAAGGCATTGCAGGAGTTCAAGAGCAAGATAGCTGATGCACAGAAAGCAGCAGAGACCAAGAACTTTGAGGGTGTCAAGGGGATGTTGAAAGACGCCCGCGTGACGTTTGCACAGCTGAAGAAAGGCTATGACACTGCCCGTAAAGAGAAAGCGCTTGAGAAAGTGAAAGAGAAGCTCGAGAAGCGAACAGAAGAAGCTGAAAAGAAGCTCGAGGCAGCTAAAGCTCGGCTTGAGAAGCGCACTGCAGAGGCAGAAAAGAAGCTCGAAGCTGCAAAGGAGAAAATCGAGCAGCGAAAGAAACAGCTTGAGAAACAAGCAGATGAGCAGAATGAAGAAGGTGAGGAGCAATGAAACAAGTCATCTTTATCATAGCGGCAGTCCTCTTGCTGCTTGTCGGGTGTGGTTCCCAAGAGGAAGCAAAGCAACCGGAAAAAGTCGTCAAAACAGAAGAGACGCCGGCAGCGTCTGTTGAGAAGAAGGAAGAGGCACCGGCTCCTGCTGTTGTCCCGCCACAAGAAGCGCCGAAAGCAGAAACACCGGCGCCAGCAGCTGCTGATGACATCAGCGATGAAGGCCTTGTTCCTGCAGAGGAACCTGTCGAGGATGAACAAGTGTCACTGGTTGCCGAAGAAACAATGCCTAATCTCGGAGACGTGATTTAGGTTTTTTACTTTTTCTTTTTTGGGGCTTCATCCAAAAACTCCGCTTCGCTCCGGGTTGGCATCGGTTCGGTTCATCCTATAAACCACATTGAGTGGCACCTTCCCGTATGGAGCGACCCCTTCCGCTTGTCCATGTTACCCATTCTTTAGCCTCACAAAAAAGATGCCAACCTATTTTTGGATGAAGCTCTTTTTTGATAGATTCATTCTCGCCATTGATTCATATTTCATCCTAAAGAAGTCAGTTGCATAAATTGTTGGCCGTGCAAGAAAACTCTGGACAAATGCTGTACGTCCTCTTTCAAACTGCTCATTGGTCAATCCAAGACAGCCAACATACTCTTTCCTGATGTTGTCCTCATACTGTGCATACACGTCTTCTGGCTGGCCGAGAATGGATAAGTCAATATCAACTAGCACTTGCGCATCAATGCTGTCTGGCACACCATGATGCTTTGTTGCGAGGATAAGTGATGGAACTTCATGCAGTGCCTTGTCCAGACCAGCGGCACGAATGACATTCCATGCATAGGCAGCGCTTTGCTCCTCATTTGTTGCAGCACCGGGCAGATAGATAATGTCATGGAACCAGAATGCCCATTCCACCGTAAGAGGGTTCTTTGTCAGATGCCGTGCAGTATCCAGTTCCCGTAGACCATGCTGGATATGCATCATCGTGTGATAATGCCTGTGAGATTCACTATAGCACGTGACTATTTTTCTATGGACTGGCTCTGCATCCCCCTGCGCACCGGACTGCTGCCAGATCATTTGGAACCGGTCTACCATTTGACCCCAATGCCCCGCACGACAATGTCAAAAGCATGCTCAATGGTCTCTTGCGTTCCTGAATTATCAAGCATCCAGCACATGCCATGGCCATCCTGCGCAATTCGCTCCTCGATTTTGGCCTTTTTCTCATTCGCTGTATATTGGCTTGCAATGCGCCGGTCAATCTGCAGCGTATCAAGATTCCTATCCCGTAGCCGTTTCTCCTGTGCTGCCTTGTCAACAGTGACGAGCAGGACATTGTTATTGCACAGATAGGTAATAGATGCTTCTGCAAGGAGCGCAGCGTTCAGGAGAATAAGGCCTTTTTTGCCATACATCTCCCGGTTGAGGCGCAGCATGAGCGGTTTTAACATGAGTTCGTTGAGTTGCCGCAGCCTGTCGGGGTCATTGAAGACTATCTCTCCGAGTACTTTGCGGTTGATGGAGCCGTCTGGCAGCCGCACATCGGTGCCGAAAAGTGAGCAAATGTTGTCCCGCACTTCGACATACAATGGTTCCTGCAGCCCAGATAAGATGCGGTGGCCGAGGTGGTCAAGGTCAATGTGATGGACAGAAATCCCTTTTTGTTTTCCGAGCTCTTCAAAGCGTGTGCTGACATATGACTTGCCAGCGCCGATTTCACCGGTGATGCCCAGTGTATATTGTCCGGAGAGCTTTGCTTCAAGGCACTGCTTCACATAGAGCGGGACATATTCATAGACATTTCCCTGCTCTTTTTGGATTGCTTTGACGACGCTGGAGCTGATATGCGCGAGGTCCTTGCTCGCGGGAATGAGGAACGTGTCGATTCCACGCTTCTGGCTTTCGCCGACCTGATGCAAGGTGATTTCATACGTGAAGTCGGGGTCATTGCGCACCCCTTTGATGATAACGGGTATTTTCTGTTCGTATGCATAGTCGACCAGAAGGCCGTTGAAAGAAACCACGCGGACGTTGGAGAATGCGGCAAGAGATTTCCGTGCCATCTCTGTGCGTTCTTCTAATGTGAACAGATAATTCTTGCCCGGATTAACGCCAATGCCGACAACCACTTCATCAAAGATTTTTCCTGCCCGCCTGATGATATCAATATGCCCATACGTAATAGGGTCACCTGAGAATGCATACATTGCCCGTGCCATAATGAGTGGTGGTACAAGCAGTTATATAAACGTGTCATTTAAACAAATGCAGGGATTTTAGATGTTGATGCGTTCTTAAATGAGATGAGGAGCAAAATTGTTAAATTCTATGTTCTCATACAGAGATTTGGACTTCGTTATCTATCTGTCCATTTTTAGGGGTGCAGTCCAGACCGAAAAGTAATTTTTAGTTGCGTCGTGTTCCATAAAATGAGCGAAGCGATACTTCAGGACAAGAATCCAAGGACACACTTACGTTAAAAGCAATAGAATCTTGGCGTTCATTATTAAATATTATTGTATGTGCACAGTAAAAGAT
>JACQSS010000006.1 GCA_016211195.1 Candidatus Woesearchaeota archaeon | reverse complement strand
TATTAATACTTATATTTGAGCAGAAAAACATAAAAAGAAAATGCTGTTCAGTGCGCCATGCAGTTTGCCATTATCGTGAGCGCATCTGATCCTGCAGGGCAGACAATCAAAAAAGCACTGTGCACCTTGGGTTTTGCAGCGACAGATGAATGCTATCACAGTTATCCGGTGTTGCAATGGCAGGGGACAAAACTGTACACGGTTGCAAAGGAATCTGTCTTCTTCGAGGAATGTGATACTGTTGCTGCTGACTTTTTTATCTTTGCAACCAAGCATCAATCAAAAGCAGGTGTGCCTTCCCTTTGTACACATGCCGTCGGAAACTGGGGAAACGCTGAGTTGGGCGGCGCACCTGTACAACTCGGAGTTGCGCCTGCACAGTATCTGAAGCGCGCAGTGCAACTATTGGAAGAAAAAAACACTATCGGCTATGAGGTCTTTCAGGAAGCGACCCACCATGGACCAGCAAGTAAGCGGCCGCTTCTGTTCATTGAGATAGGTTCGTCGGACAAGGAGTATCATGCTACGGATGCAGGACGCATCATTGCCGAGACAGTCATTGATCTCCTGTCATGGAAACCCCATACCGTAAAAACAGCGGTTGGCATCGGCGGCTTGCATCACACCCCGAGTTTCAAAAAGATTCAGCTTTCGAGCGATATTGCCCTTGGCCATATTTGCCCAAAATACAATCTTGCCCATTTGAATCGGGTGATGCTCGAGCAGGCGCTCGTGCGGACACAGCCAAAAGCTGAGCTTGTGGTGTTGGATTGGAAAGGCCTTGGCGAACAGAAAGAACGGATAAAGGGGATCGTTGCAGAGCTTGGGGTTCCTGTCTTGCGCACCCAGAATTTCTGAATGCGCGCTTCAGCCGCACCGCTTGAACTTTTTCTCGAGGTCATGCTCAGATAAGGTTATCATCGTCGGGCGGCCATGCGGGCACGTGTACGGTGTTTTGGTGCGCAGCAGCCTTTTCATGATAGCATACATCTCACGTGGTTCAACCTTATCCCCCTTTTTTACTGACTTCCTGCAGGCCATGCGGGCAATGATATTGTCTTTGATCTCATTGATGCGGCCTGTTTCGATATGTGACAGCTCACTGACTAAATCGAGCAAAAGATCCTTTGTTTGTTGCCTGCCCATAACAACCGGGCTTGAGCGGACAATGAGTGTGTTTGTGCCGAAGGCTTCTACAATAAAACCGAACTGCTCGAGCTCAGGCAGTTTCTGCGAAAAGAGGAGTACCTCATGTGGTGGTACTGTTATCATGACTGGCTCGAGCAATTGCTGTGCTGCAATACCCCCAGTATTGAATTGACTGGCCAATGTTTCATAGTTGACGCGCTCATCCGCTGCGTGCTGGTCAACCAACATCATGCCATGCTCATCTTCGACAATCCAAAAACAGTCATGGATGCATCCTTTGATAACAAATGGAAAAGATGTCTCTTCCTCTGGAACAAATGAGAGTGTCTCTTGCCGCGTCGTATCCGGAACAAAGTGTGCTGCAGGGGTTGGCTTTATGTGGTCTGCCGCAATGGTCGTTGATGGTGTTAGATCATATGCCTGCAGCGTGGTTGAGACTGCCGCTACAAGCAAGTCACATAGTTTCTGCTCTTCGAGAAACCTGACTTCTTTCTTGGTTGGATGGACATTCACATCCACTTGCTGGAAGGGAAGGTCTATCTGCAGGATGAAGAGGGGGTACCGGTCATGGAAGAGCAGCCGGCCATACGCGGTCTGGATCGCATCACTCACGACCTTGCTTTTTACCCATCGCGCATTGACTGCGAGGTGCTGACACCGTCTGTCCTGCCGTGTCAGTGCAGGTTTTGACACAAATCCTCTAATGGTGTACTTGTCCTGTTGGTGGTAGACTGGAAGCAACCCTTTTGCAAGGTCGTGTCCATAGAGGTCGGCAATGCGCTCTATCCACTCATTTGCTGGGCTTGTGTTCAGGAGACAATGGTTGTTGTGGAAAAGCTGGAAATGGTGCTGGGGATAGAACAGGGCAAATCGCGTGACGACATCAGCGACCATGGCTGCTTCTGTGCTTGCAGATTTCAGATATTTCTTGCGTGCGGGTGTATGGGAAAAAAGTGATTGTATCGTAATTTCCGTGCCAGTGGGTGCGCCGGCTTTCTGCGTCGTGGCTTGTCCGCGGGAAACCCGTACGATAGTTGCTTCGGGAGATGAACGTATCCTGCTGGTAATAGTCATATCTGCAATAGCTGCAATGCTTGCAAGAGCTTCTCCCCGGAACCCTAATGTCCCAATCGAAAAAAGGTCTGCCTGTGTCCGTAATTTGCTGGTAGCATGCCGCCCAATGCAGAGCTTGCAGTCTTCCTCATCCATCCCTTCACCATCATCGGTCACGGTGATGCGTGCTCTTCCTCCGTCTTCGATGGACACAGAGATTGCATGCGCATTCGCGTCAAGGCTGTTCTCAATAAGTTCCTTAACCACTGAACTTGGCCGTTCAATCACCTCGCCAGCAGCAATCTTGCTGATGAGTGCGTCGTCAAGGAACCTGATTTTCGGCATGGCGGCAACAGGAGCTCCTTGCTATTTATCTTTTATGGTAAATAAAAACAGACTCTACATCAAATTGTCGTCTCCATTTGGTGATTTTTTCTGCCCGAAAGGAATAAATAGCTGTATCATCTGGCCAGTCGTGATACCTATGCAGACATACTATAGCTTGCCTGTCCTTGTGCCGGTCGCTGCAGAGCGCTCAAAGAGGTACACACTCGTCCTGGAAACACGGGATGATATGGTAAATTTGAGGCGAGCCCACCGGCTCAAAGCAAAGGCGTCGTATCATCCGCTTACAATGGACTTAAGTGACTACATCATCAATAGCAATACCATGAGTTCTGTTGAAGGCATCATTAGTCCCTTGCTACCGGTCGACTGTGTTGGATTGGTCGTCGACAAATATGCAGGGCTGCGGCCGACGGAGCAGCAGCTGGTAAAGTTGAGGGACAAGACACTTGTCATCTCGAACAAAGCCGGCGTTCACATTAAGGGGCTGGCAGATGTGATCGATTGCATTGAGCCGACAAGGCTCGAATCGTTTCTTGGCTTGCTGGATTTGCATGCCTCAGCCAAGGTGGAAGAGGTCTCAGTGATATTCCGTTATCTCTGGAAGAAATAGAATCAAAAATAGTTTGTCAAGGCTGTCGGAGTGTCTTTGCGCTGTCCCATCTTTCCTGCGATCTTGTCTTCTGCCTCCAGCTGCTTCATGATGGCTTGTGCAGTCTCAAGCACTGGCAATGGTAGGCCCGCAAGCTTTGCGACATGGATGCCATAGCTCTTGTCTGTTCCGCCAAGCACGAACTGCCGTAGGAAAATGATGTCATCACCACTTTCTTTGATTTGCATGTGGTAATTGCGTACTCCCTGCAACGCCTCGGCAAGCTTGTTCATCTGATGATAATGGGTTGCAAAGAGTGTCCTTGCCTTGATGTGCTGATGCAGGTGAACGGCAACTGCATAGGCAAGTGCAATGCCGTCAAATGTGCTTGTCCCTCTGCCGAGCTCGTCGACAATAACGAGTGATTGTGCAGTTGCGTTGTTCATGATATTGGCTGTTTCCGCCATCTCGACCATGAACGTGCTTTGCCCATGGGTCAAGTCGTCGTATGCACCGACACGTGTGAAAATGCGGTCGGCAAGACTTATTGACGCAGCAGCACATGGGACATAGCTCCCGACCTGCGCAAGGAGCTGGATCTGGGCAATGCTGCGCATAAGTGTGCTCTTCCCGGACATATTGGGGCCGGTGATAATGATGGTCCGGTCCACTGATGACAGAAGAAGATCATTGGGCACATAGCGCCGTTCCAGTTGCTCAACGACCGGGTGCCTTGCCCCTTCCAGGCGAAGGAGTCCGTCTGTTGTTATCATCGGCCTGCAGTAGCGGTATTCACGTGCGCATTCGGCAAAGCTCAATAAGACATCAACTTGTGCAACTGCTGCGGCCAGTGCCTGCATTGCCGCTGCTTCCTTCTGCAATCGTGCGAGAAGGTCCATATATAGTGTGTACTCAAGCTCGTGCATCCGTTCTTCTGCATGCAGGAGCAACTCCTCTTTTTCTTTCAGTTCTGGGGTGACATAACGCTCACCTGTGGCAATTGTCTGCTTGCGGATGTAATCGTCCGGGGCTTTGTCCATCTGTCCTTTGCTGAGCAGAATAAAATAGCCGAAAACCCTGTTATAACCAATTTTCAGGTTCTTGATACCGGTCCGCTCCCTCTCCTTTTGCTCTAGGGCAGCAATCCATTCCTTGCTCTCGCCCGCATACTGCCGGAGGGTATCAAGCTCTGGATTATGGCCTGCTGCGAAAATATGGCCCTCACGGATTGTTGCCGGTGGGTCAGATGACAATGCAGTTAGTGCAGAGACGACATTAGTGCACGGGTCACAAGCGATGAATTCCCGAAGCAATGTGCACTGTGTCCTGTCCAGCGTTGCACGTAGGTCAGGTATCACCGAAAGTGATTGTGCCAATGATAACAGTTCCCTTGGTAATGCTGTCCCGTACGTTATTCTACAGGTGATACGTTCAATGTCCTGTATCTGCTGCAAGGCACGTGCAAGGTCCTGACGCACGGCCTGCTGGTGCACAAGCTCGTCCACTGCAGTCAGCCGTGCATTTATCTTCTGCTCTTCCAGCAAAGGATACATTATCCATTTCTTGAGGAGGCGGGCGCCCATGGATGTGCGTGTCTTGTCCATAACGGCAATGAGCGTTCCCTGCTGGCCGTTATCCCTGATGTTCCGGAAAATCTCGAGGTTGCGCACTGTGCTGCTGTCGAGATGCATGAATTCTGAACGCTGTCGTACCTTGGTGATATGGTTAAGTGAACATTTCTGTGTTTCCTTCAGGTAGTGCAGCAGGCCGCCAGCTGCCTGCACGAGGAGAGAATCGTCAAGCCCTAAGCCCGTTAGCGATGCCACATTAAAATGCGTCGTCAGTGCTTCTGTCGCACTTTTCACAGTAAAGAATGGGTCTGGGTATGCCTGGATAACCGTGCCACATTTTTTGATGTGTGCTGTGTGCATTCCTAAAGAGGCAGGAATCAGGCACTCCGCAGGCTGCAGTCGTGCGAGCTCTGCGTCGAGTTGCTGCTCCGCGGTGCTGAAGACCGTAAATTCCCCCGTTGAAATGTCAACGCACGCCAGACCATATTTGTCATCGTGCTGGTACAGTGAGATAATGTAATTATTCGCCCGGGCATCAAGCAGGTTGCTTTCAATCACTGTGCCGGGAGTGACAATGCGGACAACGTCCCGCTTGACAATGCCCTTTGCCTTTTTCGGGTCCTCCATTTGTTCAACAATGGCAACCTTGTATCCTCTTTTGACAAGTTTGGCAAGGTAGTTGTCCAGTGCATGATAGGGGATGCCGGCTAGTGGAGCTCGCTTCTCGCCTTTCCCCCTGCTCGTTAATGTTATCTCAAGTTCCCTGGCACACACTTTTGCGTCGTCATAGAATGTTTCATAAAAATCCCCCATGCGGAACAGCGTGATGCAGTCCGGGTGCTTTTTCTTCACTGCCGCGTACTGGTGCATTGCCGGCGTGAGATGTTCTTCATGAAATCCGTCCATTTCCCCTCGCGGGTAAGGTTGGTACTGGGGATATAAATATCTACGCCAATTCCTTCAATAGCTGTCGCGCGCGGGCTATTGCCTCTTTGGCATCTTCTGCCCGGTCTCCCTTCTCTGTCTTATACGTTGTTTCCAGCATAAGGAACGCGTCACGCACGCGGGTATCCTTTGCTTTTGGGCCGTAAAACAGAACATATTCGGCGACGGTTGTTTCACCGCATTGTACCACTACTTCATACATGCAATCGTATCCCGGATAAGGGTGGGAAAACGCACTCATGTACAGGTCATTATAAGATGCACGGTACGTGATGACCTTCCTGCCATCACCTGAAGGTCCTTTCTGAAACAGATTTTCTTCCCGTTGTATATTGGTCAATCGTGTCGCAAGAAAAACAACATCATCCAATGACAATTGATCCATGCCTATCACCACCAATACCCAGTGTCAGCAGTTAATAAAGCTTCCCAGGGGCAGTCTGGTGACGTTGCAAGTGAAGCAGTTGGTTACTAAAACAAGAGGAAATAAAAAAAATAAAATCAGTAACCTTTGCCCATTTCAACTTTTAGCTTGGCTGGAAGCTTGTTCTGCTCTATGTATTGCTTTAGGATATTCTCCACTTCCTCTTGCGGGGCTTCTCCAAAAGAACCGCTGTATCCGTAGGCATACAATTCTTCACTGCTGACTCTGATTCTGCCGCCACCAAGGACGTTCTGAACCTGTATTCCTCCTGGTAGCGTTCTTGCATACGCAGCCAAGACGTCATCATGGTAGGATAAACCAGGTCGTCCAACTAGGACTGATTTTTCTGATTTGTTGTCTCCGACCTTCACTAAGATGAACTTATATGTTCCCCATGCTGGAAGGTCAACATCAACAAGCTCTTCAAGTGTTTGTGTCATATGGATCACTGTTTGGGTGATGGGTGGTCATATATATATTTTTCTATACTTTTGTTACTTGTTGATAGTAAATTATAATCACTATTCACTCTGTGTCAAATCCCTTGATAAACAGTAGAACAAAATCTTTCCTCAGGCGGTCAAAATAATTTTTTCAGCACGTCGAGCATGTACAAAACAGTTGCCTGTGCCTGCTCCTTGGTGGGCAGGAATGCGTTCTGTTTCTGATGCACTGAGTTGATGCGCACCTGATTAATGAGGTGTATCTGTTCTGTTATTCCCGGCCCGAAGTCATAATTCAGTTCCTTGATCTTGGCCAGTACCTTGCCCAGCCCCATTCCTGGATTGGTTTCCAGCACGTCCTTTCCCGTGAGCTCGAAATATTTGCGATGCAGTGCAGTTTCCAGAATCCGACCGCAGAGAATGATGGCAGCACGGTAACAACCAGCGTCAAAGCAGCGCTGCAATTCATCGTAGTCCGCATTAATCTCCGGGCTGATGGCCTCAGGAAGCACGAGCTTTTGTTTCCTCGGCGGAGCGTGTTGTCCTCTCAGGAGACTGCAAAGACGTTTCATCTGCTGTATGTCCAGATGACCATAATGCATGAACAGCTCGTTGATGAGTTTCATCTTTCGCTGCTCTGTTTCCTGTGCGATGATTATCTGCTGGAGCTTGTCCCGTTCTTCTTCCAGTGCGGAGAAGAGTGTTCCCAAGCGGTTCCGCCACCTGTTGAATCGTTCCTTCTTGTAGTCGCTCAACTTATCGTCTTTTGGAACTGTTGTCAAAAGAGTCTCAAGTTCGATGAGTATGTCATGCATCCCATGACGAAGAAACAAAGCTTTATTAATTTGCTTGTCTTGATTTAGGGGATGAGAAAAAATGTCCTTCCCTATGCGCCAGCTGAACGGATGCTGAAACAAGCGGGTGCAAGGCGGGTCAGCATGGAAGCCAAGATTGCGCTGATGCAGACATTGGAAGAGGAAGCTGGGCGGTTGATTGCCAAGGCTGTGCAGGTCATGAAGAACTGTAATAGAAAAACATTGCTTGGGGAAGACCTGCGGTTGTCACAATGATTATTACCATTGACACGACACGGGATTCTGAAGAAGAGATTGGAAAGGTAATTGCTTTTTTATCCAGTCTGATCAACAAAGTGCCAGTTCAGGAAAATCCCCCGCCGACAGAGATGAATGTCTCTCCGCAGGCAACGGATGTGTTTTCACAACTCTTTGACACGCCTGAGCAGAAAAGCCCGCCAGTGCAGCCAGAAACTGCCGCAACCAAGGAAGACGAATATCTGGAGCTTCCAAAAGTCGTGGCATATAAGTGGTAGTTCACTCCCGGAAGAAACTGATCCGGTTCACGTTCCTGCCTTTCAAGAAGATGTCGATGCCCTTTTCCTTATAAGTATAGACCATATAATTCAGTACTGGCGTCTGCTTGTCAGGCAAGCCAAACCAATCATAGACTTCCCGCTTGGTGAAATTCAGTTGCGTTGCTGTCTGATAATGGTCTGTATAGGGTTGCTTGAGCGTAAACCGTGTCAATGTGCCGTTATCAAAATGGAAGATAAGTCCATTATCGCTGAGATTTATCTTTACGCCGTATTCGAGATTAGTCTCCCCTTCAAGGATGTATTCTTTCCTGTTATCTGGCTCTCCGAAGACGTTGAGAACATCCAAAACGCTGGCTCCAAGGCCGATGCCATTGATGCTGACATTCTCAGCCGTTATGTTTGAAATGAGAAAAACATTCTCACTACTCATATCGTGCCGCAGCTGTTTTTCTTTCCCTGCACAACCTATTAGCATGAGTACTGCTACAACTATTAGTAATTTTACTCTCATAGAATACCCCTGGCAACAGCACGCGGTTTTTAATACTTTCTGGGTTTAATTCCCCGCAGCTTGCTGCGATTGGGATAGCCGCGGCACAAAAATCGTTTTACTGCTTTATGGATTTCCTAGAGCTTCTGCAGGGTAGCTCACTTACTTTTTTTTTACGTGTAAGATGCGCTGTCAAAAATTCTTTGGGAGTCATATATCTTCTGTGCTCTACCGAATACAATTTACAGTCCGGCATATAACCAAGCTCCATGACATATTCTGAATGACTTGCCACAATGAGCTGGTTTCCCTTACTAACAAGTGAGTAAATCCCTTGGGCGCAGCGTGCTTGGAACGCTGGAGAATAACCACGTGCAACTTCATCAAGCAAAAGCAAGGAATTGTTGGCAGCAAGAATGCCACAAGCAACCAGCTGAAGAGTGACTCCTTCACCAGATGATCGCCTCATTGCTGCAAGCTGTGCGTCCATATTGGGCCCAAAGAGAGTGCTATACTTGAAATCATCGCTATGAAAATTAAAGTATTTTACAGATGGGCTTTGCAGGCCGGTTACTCTTGCGTACTCCTTTAGGTCGTCTTGCCATAGCCCAGATGAAGTATAGTGACTTCTTATCAAGTCCAGGAGCGTCGATTTCCCTGTTCCGTTTTCCCCAACAAGAATCGTGAGCGGAGCAGTAAAATCAAGTGAAAAACCCCGAGAAAAACCGCGTATGTCCTTTGTAATTTCTACCCATTCAACAAATAACTTCTTTTTCTCTTTGCCCATCGCGAAGGGAAACAGAGGTCATGTTATAAATATTTGCGGATGCACTGCTCCATCCAAAAACTCCGCTCCGCTTCGGGTTGGCATCGGTTCGGCTCATTGTTGTGTTTGCACGAAGCGGGTCCCTCCCGTAGGCACAGTCAGACTGCGTCTTCAGTGGTCAGCTTCGATGCGCTCGCTAACAGCTATCCCCTTCCGTTTTGTTTTCCTCCTTTTTAGAGCATCACAAAAAAGATGCCAACCTATTTCTGGATGGAGCCTGTCCACGGATTCTGCTTTACCGCAATGACACTCGAAACCTATATATAGACCACGCTTTCCTTCTGCCTATGCTTGATAAACATGATTTTGTAGATATGCTGGCTGAGTCCAAGGAATTTGATAGTCAACGTGAGGAACTCATTAAGAAGTCGCGTGATGTGCTCAAGCTGACCAAGCAGGTCATCTATGCTGTCCATCGGGATGACATGAAAGAGGCAGACGCGCTGGTCAGGGAGATGCAGAGGCAGCTCAAGCTGCTCAATGAGTATGTGACAAAGAACAAGAAGATGTACCATGAGGGCAGTTACAAAGTCGCCATACAGGAATTTGTCGAGGCAATGTTGTATTACCACTTCGTCCGGGACAAACGCCTCATGACTCGTGCAGACCTTGGCGTTGAAACAGATTATTACCTTCTCGGGCTGTGCGACTTGTCTGGTGAACTTGTCCGCAAGGCAATCGCGGCAGCAAGCAAGGGCAACTATAAGGAGCCTTTTGTTATCAAGGATTTTCTTGACAAAATCTATGAAGAGCTGCTCCGGTTTGACATTCGCGAAAGTGAACTGCGCAGGAAATTCGACAGTATCAAATACGACCTGAACAAGCTGGAAGACGTCTGCTTTGATCTGAAGCTGAAAGCGAAAGCATAACATGGTAAAAATCGGGCTTGAGATACATGGTTATCTGGCGATGAACAGGACACGTCAGAAACTCTTTTGCTGCTGTCCCATTGCCGCTGATGCGCTACCTAATACAATTGTCTGTCCCCGGTGCACAGGCCAGCCCGGGTCCAAACCAATGTTGCCCAATGGCGAGGCAGTCGAAAAGGTACTTGCCTGCTCGTTGATGCTTGATTGTACTGTCAACAGGAAACTCATCTTCCAGCGCAAGCATTATGACTGGCCTGATTTGCCCAAAGGGTATCAAATGACTATCTCCGGCAGCTACTCGCATCCTGTGGGAGAACATGGCTCCTACTTGGACATTGGCATCCGCGAGTGCCATCTCGAAGAAGACCCGGCACGATGGGACCCGGAAACGGGCTTGGTGGATTATAACCGCAGTGGGTATCCGCTTATCGAGATTGTGACAGAACCAGACTTTACTTCCTCTGAGCAGGTCAAACTCTGGCTTGAAAGTCTCCTGACGACACTATCGTACATCAAGGCAGTCTCCCGGAATGCAGGCATCAAATGCGATGTGAATGTCAGTACCGATCATCACCCACGGGTTGAAATCAAGAATGTCAATTCCATAAGGGCCATTGTCGCTGCAATTGACGGTGAGATACGCCGCCAGCACGATGCCGTGACCAGTGGCGAGAAAGTTTTCTCGCATACCCGCAGCCCGCCGGACGCGCATGGCATGACACACTTCATGCGGTCAAAAGAGACGGCACTGGATTACATGTTCATTCCCGAACCAGATTTGCCGGTGTTGCACATTCCAGAAGACCTGCTCGTATCGATACAGAAGACCCTCCCGGAGAAACCACATCTCAAAGTGGTCAAGTTCCAGAAAATGGGCTTGTCGCCTATCGATGCGCGAATTCTGGCAAGTGACCTTGCATTGGCTGAATTGTTCGAAAGGGTTGCAAAAGTCATTAACCCCATCCTTGCAGCAAAATGGCTTCGTCACGAGCTGCTCAAAGTAGTCAATGCGTCCGAAAAGGCGCTCCATGAATTGGGTCTGGATGAAGGGTATATCATTGAACTCCTGCAGATGGTGGAGAAGAAAGAGGTCACAGACCAGATAGCAGCGCAGCTTCTCTTGCAGCTTACTGAAAAATCATTCAGCCCGCGTGCATATGTCGCCAGGCAAGGGCTGGGTATTATCAGCAAGGAGGATGAACTTGGTGTGCTCGCAGAGAAGGTTATTGCTGAAAACCAGAGCGCTGTGAAGGATTATCTGGCTGGCGAAGAAAAAGCACTTAATTTTCTGATGGGCAAAGTCATGGCACTGAGCAAGGGCAAGGCAAAGCCGGACACGGTCAAAATGCTGCTGAAGCAGAGGATTGCACATGGACAAAACAAAGATTGAACAACAAGCAAAAAAAATAATGGATGAATTCCTACTGGTGCTGGGGAAAATCGACCAGCTCCCCTATGAGCTGGGCACAGAACGGCCCTCTTCAATGCGGAAGGATGGTGCTACACAGACCGATAATGGTTTCAGCAGCCGCATGCTGGAAAATGCGCCAAAAATAAAAGACAATTGCATCGTTGCAGAGAAGAAGAAATGGTAACGCAGGAGTTACTTGAAAATTTGAAGACGGGGAAGCTGTCATGCGTTGAGCATGTGCGCACCCAATTGGCTCTTATCAAGAAAGAGAATCCGCGCATCAATGCATTTCTGTACGTGGCAGAAAAGGAAGCGCTGGTCCGCGCGCTTGAGTTGGACAAGGGATCGAGGAAAGGTAAGTTGTTCGGGTTAACTCTCGGTGTAAAAGCCAACATCAATGTGCAGGGCATGCCGATTTCATGCGCATCGCGAACGCTGGACGCGTACAAGGGAACATACAATGCAGATGTTATTGAACGGATCATTGCCGAAGGGGGCATTGTGCTGGGCATGACAAATATGGATGAATTCGCCTGCGGCATTTCGGGTGAGACCAGTGCTTTTGGCCCGACAATAAATCCCGTTGCGCCGAAACGCGTTCCGGGTGGTTCATCATCAGGAAGCGCAGCAGCAGTGGCTGTGGGCTTCTGTGACCTTGCCCTGGGTTCTGATACCGGGGGCAGCATCCGGAACCCGGCATCGCATTGCGGCATCGTGGGCATGAAACCATCATACGGTCGTGTCTCGCGGTATGGATTGATTGACCTGTCCATGAGCCTTGATCAGATAGGCCCATTGGCACCCGATACCTTTGGCTGTGCATTGCTGTTTGATGTTATTGCTGGTCGGAGTGAGAATGATCCCATGACACTATCGGAGCCGGTCCATGTGCAGCAGCTGCCGAAAACCATTGCGCTCTCCCCTGCGTTTGAAGCATTGTGTACAGACAAGAAAATCTATCGCCTCATTAAGGAAAAGGTGCTGGCCGTTGCAAAAGAAAAGCACTTGAAGCTCGTCGAGCTTGATTTCAGGTACGTCACGCTTGCGGTGCAGGCATATTATCCCATAGTGTATACGGAGTTCTTCTCCGGCACGCGGAAATTTGATGGCCGGCGCTATGGTCGGCGCATCGAAGAAGCGTGCAACGAAGAAGTGCTCCGTCGCATTCTTGGCGGACGCATCATCAGTTGCGCAGAGCATGAAGGCCGGTACTATCGCAAGGCACTACGCGCTGCCCGAGCGATACGCGACGAGTTTGAAAAAGCGTTTAAGATTGTTGACCTGCTGGCGATGCCGACAACGCCGGAACTGCCGCACCTGCTCGGGAAATTGCCATCCCCCGAAGCAGCATATGCCTATGATGCATTCACTATTCCCGCAAATCTTGCTGGCATCTGCGCAGGCGTTGTTCCCTGTGGTCTTATCGATAAAGTTCCCGTAGGTCTGCAGCTGTATGCTGGTCGTGACCATACACTTCTGGGCGGGATGGGCATGTTCGGGCAACATTTAAATAATACAATGCCTTGAACAGTTGCATGCAAATTGGGGTGACTATCTATGTTTCATAAGTCTCTTTTCTTTTTTGTCGTCATGCTGTTTCTTGGTGGCTGCGTCTTTTTCGAAGCAGAAGAAGAGATTCCTGTTGAAGTTGAAGAACAGGACGTAGCGAAGCCAGTCGAAGTCGGTGCGCCTGAAGAAAAAGTCGAGAAAATAGAGAAACCAAAGGAAATGGCTCCAACGGAAGAGAAGGAAGAGGAACCAGAAAAAGAGGAAGCGGAAACGCCCCAGGAAAAAAAGCCTGTGTGCGAGAAAGATGCTTGTGCAGGCAATGTCCTCCAGAAATGTGTGCTGGGCAAAGCCATATACAATATCACCTGTCCGGATCTCTGCAAGGATGCTCAATGCGTTGAGAAAAAGCTCAGCGCAGAAGAGTTCCTCTTCCAAGATATTTATGTCGGCAAGGCCCTGGGTAGCAGGAAGCAGGTGCTGAGCGAGAATGACCTTAAAGCACTGTCGACAACCAAGGTGTCCGGGCCAAATGGCTTGATTGAAATGAAATACCTGCTACGCTTTGGGGGCGATGCAGACGATGCTATAGAATCCGGCAAGCTTGCCTATGAAAAAAACCGTGCTAATAAAGTCGCAGATTACCTCAAGTTCACGCAAGGTGATGACCTGTTCGAATATGTCATTGACTTTGCGCGGGGGTTCGAAAGCAGGATAAGCACTGACAACCGACTTGATGATATGGTTGGGGTACGCATGTCCTTCTTTGGAACACCTTATACTATTGTTGCTGCACAGACTGATCCAGATAAGAAAGGAGTCTCATTGAAATTATTGCGTGGCAGCGATAGTGCGCTGCTGGTAGAGGGCAGCAGTCAGACGTTCATGCGCGGAGACAAGGAATACGAGGTAGAGGCAACTCTTGTTGATTCGCGGAACAACAAGGCACGGCTTACTGTCAATGGCAAATCATCTCCTGACTTGAGGATTGGTGACCTTTTTAAGGTCGATGATGCATTGAGTCTCGCAGTCAAGGACATTCTTAATGATGAAGAAGATGATCGGGTAGAGCTATTCATCGGCGCTGGTCAAGTGGAGCTAACCGATAATGATGCGGGTAATAATCAGTTCGAGCGTAATGTCCGGGTAGATGATATCTCGCTGGACAGAGGTCGTGTCATGATACGGGCGACCAGTCGTGGCGGTTTGATGCACATAGACCTCCTCAAATATCGCGCCGATGCCAAAGGGACGGAAAATGATGTCTATGTGCCCGTCGGTGAAGACGTCCGTAATCATCTTCTGGAACCAGAGAGCTTGCTGGCGCCGAATTGGGGGCTTGTCTATGATGGGTTTGCAAAGCAGAAAACAAGCACCGTTGAGCTCCGTCATCGCAATGCCCGCAATTATGAGTTGAGTTTCACGAATACGCAAGGCAAGAGCTATACGGTACCATTCATGGATTCCACCAATACGTTCCGGTTTGGCGACGACAGCCGTAGCCTTGTTTTCACCGAAGACAGTGCGGGCAACATCGCCCGTGATGACTATTTCGTGTTGACGGACTCAAATTCCGAGAAAGGACTGACCTATGTCTACCAGCTTCTCTCGCTGGATCGGGATAATAAGAAAGTGCAGATAAAGGACCTTGCAGGTGTCACGCGCGATGCAACATATGATATTGATGGGAACGGCGCAGGCGCAGGGAGCTTCAGCTTTAGCGGCAAGACGTTCAATTTTGCGGTTCCGGCAAATGGTACCAAGATAGGTGTTGACCTGAACGGAAACGGTAATGTGGGCACTGATAAAGTCATCATTGTCACCGAAGGCGGCCTGATGATTGACCTTGGCGTGCAGGATATCTCAGGCAAGAGCACTCACGACGTCCTGTTGACTACTGCCGCGAACAATCTGAAAGAATCGTCTGGCGACGAAGTGATGAAAGTAACGGTTACGAAGGGAAGTGAGATAACGCTGACTGTCCCCGATCAGAACGGATTGCATCTTGAAAGCGTCGGTACAGACCTTCTCAAGGGCATGACGGCTTATGGGGCTGTCTATGAGGTCTCTGGCTCCACCAAAAAGGACCTGAAGATAGATTATCCACAGACACAGATGCTTGGCACAGTAAAATTGGTGATCTCGCAGTAACTTTTTTATAACCAGACATCATGGATTTTCTGTGGTCGCAGTCAGGAAGAAAAAGAATCTCTACAAGGTCAATGAAGACCTTGTCTGGATGATGGAGAAAAGTGCGTACCTGCCCGGTATCCTCTGTCATTACAATGATAAGACGCTGGATGACTGCGCGCTTCTTTGTGAATTGGCAGGAGACCTCGCAGGCAAATTTAGCACTGGTGTCAGTGAGAATGATCGATACGCAAAAGGGCTTGCTCCCGGGATTGCGCAAGCGTACAAAGAGCTTGCCGAAGCAGGCTTTATCGGCATGACGCTCATGAAAACGTTGCATTTCCCATTCTTTACGTCAATGGCCGTCTATGAATTGATGGCACAGGCAGATCCAGCCCTCATGGTGCGTTATGGCTTAAGCGACGGGGTTGCGGAAACCATTGATTTGTTTGGTGGGCAGGAATTATATGATAACCATGTGCCCGGCTTGCTGGATGGTTCAGAGATAGGTGCAATGGTCTTGACAGAGTCCGGAGCAGGAAGCGACCTGCGGCAGATCATTACGAAAGCAGTCCAGACAGAACAAGGTATCTTCCTGTCAGGCAACAAGCAATTCATCTCAAATTGCGATGCGACCGTCCATCTTGTGCTCGCACGCGACGCAGAGACGTTTAAGGAAACGCATGGGACGATGAAGGGACTGAGCATGTATCTTGTCTCGTCTGCTGAGAATGCCGGAAAAGTGCAGAATACCAAGGTTGAAGAGAAACTGGGGTTGCATGCATCGTTGACCGGAACAATTGTTTATGATAATGCAGTTGCGCATCTTGTTGGCAAGAAAGGTGCTGGCCTTGAGCAAATGCTCCATCTTATGTACAGTGCCCGGCTTGGTGTCTGCGCACAGGCGCTTGGGGTGGCACAAGCTGCTGTTATCGAAGCACAGCGCTATGCAAAAGAGCGTCATCAGTTTGGCAAAAGCCTCAGGGAACTCCCGGCAATGGCTAATCTGCTCGAGGATATGTCTCTGACATTGCTCGGCATGCGTTCCCTGCTCTATGAAGCGGCATACTGTGTTGACATGAAGACCCATCAGCCTGAAATGTACGAACGGCGCGCACGGACATTGACACTGCTGTCTAAATATTACCTGGCTGAGGAATGTGTCCGTCTCTGCAGGCTGGCTGTGCAGGTGCACGGTGGCAGCGGTTTCATGAAAGATTATCTCGTTGAGCAATTCGCACGCGATGCACTGGTGTTCCCTATTTATGAAGGGACGTCCCAGATACAGGCACTCACTGCCCTCAAGCTCGTCGGGAAAGGCGGCTGGAAAGCGGCGCTTGGCTATTACACGGGCGGGCTGAAGAGGCGCCTTTCTCCAGAGAGGTCCACGCGTATGCTCGGAGAGATGGAACAGCTTGTCGGCTCAGCCTTGCTCGCTTTGGCAAAGAAAGGTCAAGAAGGTGCACAGTTTCATGCTGAGCGCTTTGCGCGATTGCTGGTCAATTACGAACTGGGAGCCGTCGTCCTACAGCACACGACACGGCCAGAATATGTGGCATTGAAAGACCGGTTTCTGCCGCGGCTGCTTGCATCCAGCAACAAGGAGTATGACGAGATACGGTTATTATAGTTCCTATTCTCTAATAGTTACAAATCTTAATATAGTCACTTCCCCTCGAGAGACATATGCAGTTTGACCTCAAAAAGACCGTGCACAAGAACGTTTCCAAATACAGGGAAGAGGACATGAAGACTGCGTATGAGTTTGCAAAGCGCCTCTATACTGAATTCAAGGAATTTCTTAAGGCTGTGGTGATTTTTGGCTCCGTTGCACGCTCCTTCCAGAAAGAAAAATACAATGACATCGACATCATGGTCATTGTTGATGATGTCTCCATGCGCCTCACACCGGAGATTGTTGAGGCATATCGTATCATTGTCGAGAAAATCATCGTTGACACAAGCCCGCGTCTTCACGTCACTACCCTCAAACTGTCCGCATTCTGGGATTATGTCCGGAATTCAGATCCAGTTGCCATCAATATCCTGCGTGATGGGATTGCAGTCGTCGATACAGGCTTCTTTGATCCATTGCAGGCGTTGCTGTTCATGGGCCGTATCAGGCCGACACAGGAAAGTGTCTGGACCTATTATGGCAGGGCGCCCAGAACATTGGTTAACAGCAGGTGGCATCTGATGCAGGCAACCCTTGACCTCTACTGGGCAGTCATTGACGCTGCTCATGCAGCCTTGATGAAGCTTGGTGCAGTCCCGCCGTCGCCGGAACACATAGCAGACATGATGCAGGATAAGCTGGTCAGGCCAGGTCTCATGAACAAGAAGCATGCACATGTCCCAGCGAAGTTCTATGCACTCTCAAAGGCAATCCTTCACCGTGAAAAGAAAGAAGTTCACGGGAAAGAATATGAAGAATTGTACAAGGAAGCCTATGATTTTGTTGAGCATATGCGACTCTTTATAGAGAAACATTGAAGTAGTGAACCTCTTTTCGTTGTGGCATGATTGAACTGATAATCTTTGACTTGCATGGCACTATCGTTGCTGCAGGAGATGCTGCCGTTCCACGCAATGGCTTTTATGAATTCCTGGACAAGTATGCAGACAGGACATTCGTCATTGCAACCGATGCCCCACTCAGAAATGGTGTCCTGCCAGCCATTGAACGGCTTGCTGTTCAGGACAACATCGCTGCGGTGTATGCGCGGGAACAGATGGTCAATCATTGCAAAGATTTTCAATGCATCTGCTCAGACTTTGGCGTGCCAAAAGAAAAAACCGTCTTCATCACTGACGGGGGAGGAGACCTTGATGACGCTCTTGCAGCCGGCATAAAAGTCATCCACGTGCCATATTATATGGGTCAGGAAGAGCCATTCTCCTTTGCGTTGATTGACCTGACCGATGATTTGCCGCCGTATCTGAATCTACAGGAAGTGAACGACCAAACATTTAAATAAAGCTTCTTGGTTTTTCCCCACAATGGCTGATACAAAGGAATTCATGAGTTTTCTCCAGCAGAAAGGGTTTGTCTGGGGTCCAAGCCCTGAGATTTACGGGGGGCTTGCCGGGTTCTATACTTATGGTCCAAACGGGAAACTGCTTAAGCATAACATAGAGCAGGCTATCCGTCACATCTTCCAGCGCAATGAGTTCTGGGAAGTGGAATGCCCGACAGTCATGCAGAAGGAGGTCTGGGAAGCCTCCGGGCACCTTGGTGGCTTTACCGACCCAATGATTAAATGCTATAATTGTAAGGCAGCGTTCCGTGCAGATGTGCTTATCCATGAGTTTTTCCCGGATGCGCCTCAGTGCACTAATGATGATGAGCTGCTTTCTTTGGTCAAGGAAAAGCAGATGAAATGCCCAAATTGCAAAGGCCCATTTGAAGAGCGCATTATCAAGCATAACCTGATGATGCGCACGACCATCGGAGTAGACACAGAAGCTTATAACAGGCCAGAGACAGCGACAACAACATATCTTCCGTTCCTCCGGTATTATGACCATTTCCGTAAGAAACTGCCATTTGGCGTGTTCCAGATTGGAAAAGCATATCGCAACGAGATTTCCCCAAGACAGCATCTGCTGCGGTGCAGGGAATTCACACAAGCTGAAGGGCAACTCTTCCTGTTTCCCCATCAGAAAAATACATTCGCGGCATATGACTCCGTTAAGAATAATATCCTCCCATTCTGGTCACATCAGTTGCAAGTAGATAAAAAGGCACCAGTATGGCTTTCTGTCGAAGAGGCGATGACGCGGGGATATATGAAAAGCAAAGCATACGCCTGGCTGCTCCATCTCGCATTCGAGTTATTCATCGGGATGGGGATTCCACAAAACAAGCTCAGGCTGCGGCAGCACCACCCAGATGAAAAGGCTTTTTATGCAGATGATGCATGGGATGTTGAAATTGAACTACAGTCTTTTGGTTGGACTGAATGCTGCGGTGTGCATGACAGAACTGATTATGACCTCCAGCAACACGAAAAAAAGTCCGGTGTCATATTGTCTGTGCAGGCAGAAGAAGGGGGCAAGATGCATCCGCACATACTCGAAATCGCATTTGGCACAGACAGACCTGCCTTTGCGGTCATGGACCTTTTCTATCAGGCTGCTGAAAAGGGTGAAGGCAAACCCATGTTCAAGGTTCCTTATGTGCTTGCTCCAGTTAAAGTCGCAGTTTTGCCCCTGATGAAAAAAGATGGGCTGGCTGAGCACGCGCAGCAGCTTTATGCAACCATAAGCAAGGTGTATGTTGCAAAGTATGACGAGAGCGGGACCATCGGTCGCCGGTATCTCCGTGAAGATGAAACAGGAACGCCCTTCTGCATAACTGTTGATTACGATTCTCTCACAAAGAAAGAGGTAACCTTACGGGATAGGGACTCGGGCAGGCAGATCCGCATTGCGGAGCAAGACGTGCTCCGTGTCCTTGGTGCACTCTTTGACGGCGCTCCATTTGAGGGGCAGGGAAAGGTGATGTAGCATGAAAATAAAGGAACTTCAATCAAATCAGGGGAAAGTCGACGTGACTGTAGAAGTAGTCAGCAAGGATTCGATTCGTACGTTCTCAAAATTCGGCAAGGACGGCCGTGTCTGTAATGCAATCGTGAAGGATGATTCGGGCCAGGTGAAGTTAACGCTCTGGAACGATGAGGTGGATGCTATTAACGTCGGTGACATTGTCCAGATTACAAACGGCTATGTCAAGGAGTGGCAAGGTGAGCTGCAGCTCTCTGCAGGCAAATTCGGCAAGATGGAGGTCACTGGGAAGGTAGCAGGAGATGTGAAAGCACCAGCACCGCCTGCACCTGAGGAGCATGAAGACAGACCGATGGATGATGAAGAATACATCTGAGACGCTCTACGAAAAAATTATCGCATCCAGTTCGTTAAGTGCTCAGGAGCTTCGGTGTGCATACACCAATGCCTTTGCAGCAGCAGAACAATACACCTATCTTGATACGGCACACCACGGTGCATTTCCTCTCGTCTGCTCACTGGAAAAAGATTATAGGACAACATATGAACCTTATCTGTGCAAATTAAATCCGTTGCGGTTCTACCTCTATAAGAAGGATTTTGTGCCAAAGCTGGAAGATTTGAGGACAATCCTTCCACTGGATGGTCATGAACAACTTCGCCCCTTTTCACATTTTGGATGGTATGCAGCCTCAGCAGCAGCTCCTTTTCTCCTTGTCGGGCTTGGGTCAGACAATTCACTTGCTGTCGCTGCATTCTGCAGCGTAGCACTCTCCCATATGGCCCATCAGCACTATATCTTCTCCCGTAGTGAGGTTTTCTCGAAATGGAAGATGAATGCATTGTTCATTGACGGTGTGTATCGGAACCTCGTCAAAAAGCAGGATAAGCTAACGGACAAGGCTTTTGCTGATATCAACAAGCTCATGTTGCTGATGGTGGGATAGTCATCGGGACTTGTCAATGCCGAAAAGGCTCCATCCAAAAATTGGTTGGCATCATTTTTGTGAGGCTAAAGAATGGGTAACATGGACAAGCGGAAGGGGTCGCTCCATACGGGAAGGTGCCACTCAGTCGGTTTATAGGATGAGCCGAACCGATGCCAACCCAGAGCGAATCGGATTTTTTGGATGAAGCCTGCCGAAAAGAAAGTCTTAAAAACCGATGACAACTCTGCACACGGCACGGGGTGGTAGCTACAGCCCGGGAGAGCACACGGCTGAAGACCGTGGTGTCGGGGGTTCAAATCCCTCCCACCCCATATCTTTATATAATATTTGTCATTAGGATTTGTCATGCAAAAAGGGCAGATAAATCTGTTTATCATCGGGGGCATTATCATCCTGCTTGTCGTGTTCCTGCTTCTTGTGTTCCAGCCACGTTCTATCTATACACCGCCATCTCTTGTCAAGGATGAAATCATTCCTGTCGTGAACGAGTGCCTCAAGAGTAGTGTTAGTGACGCGCTGCTTGTCATTGGCCAGCAGGGTTCCACGCAGCCGGAAAAAGTGGTCACGACTGCAGCAGGCCCGGTTGCGGCCTTTGTCGAGGATGGTAAAGATGTTCATCCTTCGCTCGAAACACTGCAGCAGGAAGCGGCCTTCATCGCGACAAAACCGTTTGACGAATGCATCGGAACGCTGAGCGAGCTCCCAGGTGACATCACGAAAGGAAAAACACAAATCAGCGTCACCTTCACAGAAGGTGATGTCTTCGTCAAAGCCAGCGTGCCATTATATTACAAGGTGGGTGCACAGGAGACGCTTGTCGATGAAATGAGCGTCACGATACCCTTTGCGTTTAAGGAATTGTACGGCAACGTCGAAGAGGCAGTCGCTTTGCTCGCTGCTGACCCACAGCACCTCGATATCAGCGGTCTGTCTGCATTGCCGGGCACTGTCGATATAGAGCTGCTCACGGATGATATTATGCTTGTGACATTACAGGAAGAGGATGTCCAGCTTGACGAGACACCGTACCTGTACCGCTTTGCTGTGAAGGTGAGCTCATGAAGAAAATCTCTCTCGCTGTAATGTTCCTGACCCTCATCAGCATAGTTCTTGCAGCGGAAGTAGCTTTGGAAGCTCCAGCTGATTTGGATGCATCCCTGAAGAAAGCGCAGGAAGATGCGCACAAGAACAAGGCGGATTTTGATGCGTATGTCAAGAAACAGCTGAAAGTTGATACTGCATTTGAGCTGCTGCCGGAAAGCAAGCTGGATGGCAAGACTGTGCTCGTTAATCCCAAAGGCGGCCGCCTTGATATTTCCACGTTGGGTAGTGACATCACTAAAGTGGTCCTGAAACCAGAAGGCGGTTTCTCCTTCACACGCAAGACGAAAGAAGGCAAGGAAGAAGAGCTTGTGCTCAAGGGATTCGATGATGTTAAGGCAGACTCAAAGAAGAATACCATTATCGCAGATGGTGTTGAGATGCAGTTTGAACAAGGCAAAGGTGCAGTGGAAAAGACAAAAGAAGGCATACTGGGTACTGGCAAAGGAAAGGTTTTCCTTGACAATCATGAATATGCTTTTGATACAGCAAAGGGTGCTGCATTTACCATTAAGGAAGGTAAACTGCAGAGCATTGCATTGTCGGCGGATGAGAAAAATCCGGCAAAGATGCTTATTGACAAGGATGCGCTCTCGGTGTCAAAGGGGACATTCACCTACTTTGCTGATGAAGGGCTCTATGCAAAAGCCGGCGGCAACAAGATGACAAAAAAAGGTGACCAGTTCATGGTCTCCCAAATGAATGACGGTGCCTTCAATCTCAATGGGTATTACAAGGCTGATAATGGAAAGCTTCAGGTCGTACCAAGCTTGTTTGCCACAAAGGGAAATACCCAACTGACATATAGTTATCAAGGCAAGGAGAGCGCAAAGCCATTCACTGCTGCGGACGCTGCAAAGTATAATTCGATTGCAGACCTTTTTGCGGATGCCGGCTATGGCAGTGGGCAGAAGAACAAAGATGCCAGAAAGGCGTTCTATGAAAAGTTGTTTCCCGGGGAGAAATATAAGTCCTATAATAATGCAGACCAGAACGTGAAACTCCTTAATGCCCTAAAGGAGGGAAAAGCAGAGCTCTATCGCGCTGGGGAAGTAACTTACGATGATGACAAAGGCAGTTTTGGTCTCCGCAGAGACCCAGTGTCCAAAAAACCGGCAGTGAGGATTCATGACAGTAGAAGTGAGCAGGAAGATGTGCTGCTCTCACCTCCTTATGAACGGCCATTGCCAAGGAAAGTACAGGAATTGAAAGCACGACTGGAAGAAGGCGGAACACCGATACAGGTGCTTGCCAAGAAACCGGAGAATGTTGTTGCTACCTATAAGGCGGCCATGACACGATATTATACCTGTCTTGAAGGGGATTATGGCAGTTACTCCAGCTTTGAGAGATGTGTCTATACTGAAGGGGCAGGCATTGGCTATGGCAAGGACGGAAAGCTGCGGCATTTCTTTACAAAACAAGGGAAGAAAGGGAAATACGTTACCAGTGAAATCATTGACCCATCAGACAGGAACAATATCCTCAAGTACGAGGCGAGTAAGAGGGGCTGGCGTGGTCCTGGTGTGAGAGGGACCTTGGAGAAAGCTGACTTTGCTGTGCCGAGGGCTGTTTTTGATAAATACAAAGGCCACTTTGCAGCAGCCAGATTGACCAACGGGCAATGGATCAAAGGCCGTATTGCCGATATCGGCGGTGCGATTGTCGCGCATGACGAGAATCTCATTGACGTTGATTTCAGTACCGGTCTTGGTGCAAGTACGATGACAGACTGGGGCGGGCTCGGCAGGGGCATGCTCAATGACAAGAATGATTATGGTGGGTGGGTCACGGGAGAAGAAGGAGTGACTGAGTTCATTATCCTCGATGAAGTGGATGTGACGATGATTAGTGATATCGTGAGGACGTAGCCAGAGCGTAAATCTTAAAAGTAACACCTTTTTTTCGGGAGGTATGACGCGCATCGTAGTCGTTGGGGCTGGCATTGCCGGTTTATCATGCGCATATGAGCTGCAGAAGGCAGGCTACGCAGTCGAAGTGTTTGAGAAAAATAATTATGTCGGTGGCCGCATGGCAACACGGATCAAGGATGGCCTTGCGTTTGACATCGGTGCCAATTTCTTTGTGCGGCATTACCGGAACACGTATGAGTACTGCAAAGAGCTGGGTATTGCATGGCAGCCGATGGGCTATGGCCGGCATTATACCTTTAAGGATGGGGGGTATGATAATCTGGAACTAAACGGTCTCTGGTCGGCGCTCAACTACACTTCGGTGCCATTCTTTGCCCGCTGCCGGATGATCTTCCTCTTCCTCTACGCGAAGCATCAGGCAAAGGGACTAAACTTCTTTGACCTCTCCACAGCGCCAACAGAATTTGATTCCATGACTGCATACGACTTCGCCGCGCGGCTTGCCGGGAAGGATGTTGCCGATTACCTGATTGATGGATTCACATCCACGTACCAATTCCATGGAGCGAAAGAGATTAGTCTTACGGCTATGCTGTCGCTCCTCGAGCTCATGGCCAATAAGGCAGAAGGTTTTGAACTCTGTCATACCATTGGTGAAATGAGCGCGCTGCCTGAGGCGCTGGCAAAGAAACTTACAGTCTATAAGAAAACACCCGTTACTGCTGTCACTGGTGGGAAGAATGTGACACTTGTTTCTGCACGGGGCAAAGAGACCATTGATGCCATCGTCATCGCGAGCACGGCGAACTTCACCAAGGAGATGTACCAGAACCCTTCTCCGACGCAAAGGAAGCTGCTCGATGCGGTGAAATACGCGTCCACGATTAATGTCTCCTTTAAGGTGCCCGTGGGGACACTCAAGGACATTGCGGCGGTGACGGTGCCGTATGTCCAGAGCAAAGCGATTTCCGAATATACGCAAGAAAGCACGAAAGGGCAGACACATAACGGAAAGACGCTGGTCAATATAGGTCTCCATGAGGATTACGCCCGCAGCATCATGGACAAAAGTGACGATGAAATATTTGCCTTAGTGAAGAACGAATTCATGAGGGTCTGCCCGCTATTGCAAGGGGATGTGTCACTACTAAAAAATAATGATCTGCAGCGCTGGCCACAGGCAATGCCCAAATTTGATTACCGATATGTCAGTCTCGTGAAGAAATTCTGGGGGGACGGGCAAGGGGACAACAATGTGTTCTTCTGTGGTGATTATCTTAACACGCCTTGGGTGGAAGGCAGCATCCTCTGTGGGAAGAAGGTTGCGACCTTAATTAAAGACAGATTGAAGTGATGTCGTTTATAGGCAACCCTTTACGCAGGCCCCTTTGGGGTAATCCGTCTCCATTTTGTTTCCCCCGGGTATCTAATTTCATAGAATGGCACAGTCTCGTCGTCGCGATACCACGCTTCTCCTCCGAGAATCCTCATCCCAAGCAATGCGGCGTATGTGTTCTTACTATCCTCTTCCAACTCTTTAACAAAATAAGGCAATGCTTCCTGCCCTAGTGCCTTGCACTGTTCTGACCATTGGCCAAATGCTGTGGTTCCTGCAGGTGGTACTGATTGCGCCAGGAAGGCATTGACTTTGTCTTCAATAGTCATTGGTAAGATGATGTCACGCTCTCCACTTCTTCGGAAGCTGTGCAATAAGCTCTTCATCCGTGGGTGCTTTGCTGAAATCGTAGAACGCATCACCAGTCAAATCCATGTACAGTTGCATGCCGGTGCTCACCGTCCCGTGCACACCACCGTAGCCACTGGATGCATTGCACCACCACAGATTTGGGAATGGTGTCTTGGCCTTCAAGCGTGACAGTCCGATGTGGGCCGGGTCGAGATACGATCCATACGCATTGCCCATCGGTGCATTGCAATAGTCCTCATGCGTGACCGGCGTGCCAATGACTTTGACCTTGATATGCTTACGCAGGTCTGGTACATATTTCTTCTCCACATAGTCAATGAGGAGGTTGCCGATCCTGCTTTTCTCATGGACATAATCCTGATAGCTTTTTTCCTGCAGTTTCTTGAACGGTTCATACTCCGTGTATGTGGCAATTTCCATGATGTGACCGCTACGTGGCGCTGTTCCACCGCTCGACGTATGAAGCGTCGGTGTTGAAATGAAGATCCACGGGTGATCAAACTGGTGCTGACCCTGTTCCAGCCACATCTGGTTCATATCCCACTGTTCAAGATGCCATGTGTTGAAACTGCCAAAGCCATATTTCTTCAGGTCAATGCCACTCAGTCCGAGATAAACCATGACTCCTGAGGGTGAATATTTATAACTCAGGGCCGGCAAAAACGAATCAGGAAATTTCTCTCGGCCAATCAGGTAGGATGCTTTCTGGGGATCCATGTTGCAGATGTACTTGTCTGCAGTGAACCGTTTGCCGTCAGCCGTTTTCACTCCGACCACGCGGCCCTCCAGCGTGTCGATATTCGTGACCGAGGTTTCGTAATAAATATGGCATCCATCATGACTGGTGATGAATTCTGCAAGCCTTTCTGTGAAATGGGAGAAGTGTTTTGTTGGATAATAAGCCCCTGTATTGTAGCCGCCAAAGAGCCCAGCATAGCAGAAGATGGAGAGGTCTTTTGGGGGGGCCATCATGTCACCTGCATTTGCAATCAGGACTGCTTGCGCCTCCCTGCTCAAGTGGCACTCATCAAAGACATCTTGCAATGTCCTGTTCTTGTATTTCAGGAGCGTGCGGAACTGCCATCCTTTTGTGAACTTCTCCCACCATCTGATGTTACGTTCCGGTAGGTTTCGTAACTCCGTGCGTATACGGTCAAGGATGCTGGTGAAATGCAGTACCTTCTCTCTTTGTCCGGGATAGGCAGCGTCAATGTTGTCAGCCAGCTTGTCAAAACCATACGGAATCATCACCTTTTTTCCGTCGGGCATGACCATGCGATCGTATCCGGCAGGACCCAATAATTCGAAGGTGATGTCCTTTTCCAAACCAATGCGTCGGAGAAATTCATGGATCCTGCCACCAGGCGCACAACCCCAGATGTAATGGACCTGCGCACAGAATGTATAATCTCCCATTTTGAAAGAATGTGCCATGCCGCCTGGGACGTCGTGCGCTTCAAGCATGCAGACCTTCTTGCCGCTGTGTGCAAGCAATGAGCCGACAGTCAGTGCAGACATGCCTGTGCCGATAATAACATAATCATATGCATGCCCTTGCGCATACATAGTGTCCTGCTTTTTGTGTTGTTCCTTTGTCAATGCGCCGGTGCTGTGCTTCTTCATGGAGGAGAGAAACGTGGTATCTTTTTTATGTCTTTTGGCAAGCCTTATATATTGCTTCCCCTTAATAAAGCAATCAGCTAGTCAGTGAATACTATGCAAAAGGAGGAGGTCATACAGCTGGCCCGGTGTGCAGGGCGAATCGCTCCAGCTCAATGGCTCCGTATTCTGAACATCGCTCATAACCCCTGCCCAGTTACCGATTTACTCAAAACCTGCTGCACAGAGCATGCATGTCTCCAATGACTCACGCAACAAGACGACAGAAAAAGAGGGATGTTATTGTGCTGTCTGCTGTGGCACTCGCAGTACTTCTTATCTTTCTGACTGGCCCCGAGCCAACAGGACGCCAGACTGCGCAAGAGGTTAAGGTGTTAGAGTCCAAGGCAAGTACTGCCTTGCGTGATGAGGCGACGCTTGGCATGAAGTATGCTATCGATGAAGTTGACAACGCGTTGGCCTGGGCTGGTGGATGTGCCAAATGCGGGTCAGCTGTTGCTCCATCAAGTGAGGCAAAAATCAAACTCCTTACGGCACAGAACGCATTTAATTATGTACAAACATATGCAGAATATGGACAAAAATATGCAAAGGCAAAAACTGCACTGGAACAGGCATTTTCCTCAATACAGCAAGCGAGAAGCACGCTGGATTGGAATGTGTGGGAAACTAGGATGATGTCACGGCCGTTGCAGACTGCTATAGGTTATACTGTCCGGGCATATGACTATGCCACATTTGCTCTTGCCACCCAGGAAGCATCAAAAAAGACACGTCTGGCAGCATCCTATTTCACTGCATACCGTTTGTTTGACGCAGGTATCACGGTAGAGTTGGAGAATGCCATCAAGCGGGCTGTTCTGCAGAAATATCCTCCGGACGCAGGACAGCAGGCAAATGAGGAGACGCTCAGACGCCTGCGTGATCTTCAGGGTTATCGCCGTGCACTGGACGCAACAGCCCCCGAAACAACGCAGCTCCAGTATGACGGACTGATTATCCCCTTGGGGACAATACCGAAAATGCGCTCATTGCTCACGACGGCCAAGGAGAAAGGGGTGGTGCTGGCTGCCGAGGTCGAGGCGTTTTATTATCAACTCTCTTTTCCAGCACGTCTCGCGTACGTGATGTGGTTTAACACTGAATCAGAAACCGTCGCTGCTCTTCTCGCTAAGGAACCATTGCAGATTCAGGATGCTGTGTTGGCGGGAGCAAGTCTTCAAGCAGTAAAGCATTTCAGTGAGCTCGAGCAAAACCCCGATGCCATTTCCAAAAATATACCCACCGTGTCAACCAAGCAAGTCAATCAGCTCCAAACCTTTGTGCAGTATCGCCTCCAGTCCTATTTCGCCCGGTACCTCCTTGCCCAGTCCATTAATGTCCAAAATGTGCGGTATGGCAAACGGTTTGTTTATACATTTGTTAAGGATGCATCCGGAAAATATCAAGAGCAGGTCGCTGGGTGGAATGCAAATGATGTGTACCGTCTCACTTCTCTCACTGCAGAGGCTCTTGTTGCCGAACGGGCACAACCAGTTGAGCTCTTTAGTGAAGCACGGGCAGACCAGGAAGAGGTCCTGCAAGGAGTCACCAAGCTTTATTCACTGCTATTCAAGGACTCCTTCCTGCGCTTCAATGAATACTATACTCTCATCGGCGGAAGCGTCGCTGAAGTGCATGATGTGTCTCCATTGGCGAACGCCTATGTGCTGAAGGCAGACAAGAATGTGGTGCCCATCTTTACCTTTGAAAATGAGATGAAACGGTACTGCACGATTTCTGTTGCCGACTGGAAAATGGCATGGAAAATCGGGGGAGGAATAACTAGCCGTTGTATTCCGGCTGGGTGGAAATGTGTTCAGTGGGGTCAACACACAGACGCCCAGGGCAAGGTAACGCGTTATTGTGCTCAAGAAGATCCGGTCCCTCCATTCACAGAAACAAGTACCATCTATGGGGATACCCTCGCTGAGATTAAGTACAGGATGGCGAAAGCGAGAAAGGCTGGGTGGTGGTTCACAAAAGTCATTATCCAACCGACATCGCGATCATACGTCGATACCCAGACGTACACAAGTACCGATTGGGGGCGACTGCTCATTGATAGAGGTATGGGGATCATCAATAAATTGCCTAAGCAGACATTGCCGGCAAAAGCGCCGCACGAATCGACTGTTCCTTCCCTATTATATCTACCTGGCATGTTCAAAGGGTTACCAGAGACAGAAACAAAATCCCTCTTCGTGGAGCTGGCGCAGGAAATGGGCAAGCGTCCAGACCAAGAATCCCTTTCTGCATGTGCTGGGTCTTTCCATTTCGTGCCTCGATTAGTGGCTGGCTCAACTTTGTTTATACCCTATCCCGAAGAAGGGACGACACCGCAAAGCCACCCTCTGAAGATTGGTGATCTTCTCCCGATTTATGCCGGATTATTTTCGCATCAAGAATCTGGCTATATGCAATGCCTAGATTATGAGGTCGTGAAAGAGCGGGAGGTGCCTCTCTGGGAAGGCGAGCCGGATGGAGTGATGGTGAAGAGGCCTTATTGTGCAGAGCATTCGGCGTGCGCCTGCCGTGACGATGATAAGGATGGTGTTCCATCTGCGCGCTGCCTTGGGGACGTGCGCTGTATGATCAGTTGCATGAACCAAAAGAAGACTGTATCTCCACAGCCACCGGCAAAGGGGGGAGAAAAGGGCGATGGACAAACCTGTACTGCTCATCAGGAGTGCCGAGGGGGCTATTGTGTTGACGGGAAATGCAGTGCAACACTGCCGAGCAATGCCCTGCTTAGCCCGGATTGTAATGATAATAATGTTAATGTCAAACAGTGCCTGGCAGGAGAGATGTGTCTGGTGGGCCACTGTGTCAATATTGACGAGGGTAAATTCCAGCATTTCATTGGCAGGAAACGACTCGGATTTGAGATGGAAGAATTTTGCCCAGGAGACCGGGACAAGGATGGCTATGCAACAGCAGCTTGCCTTGCCAATGAAAAATGCAGGACAAGCTGCCCTGAACAGGCAGCCAAGAAAAGCGATTGCGATGATAGCGATTTGACTGTCAACCCGGGGGCAGTAGACATCTGTGGCAATAAGATAGATGATGACTGTGATGGATTTATTGATGATGAAGACAAGGGTTTTGTGACGGTGGGAGATGTGACGCAACGGGTAAAAGGGACCTGTGCTCAGCCAGTCTGCCTTGGGGATATTGATGGGGATAAATTTGTTACCTCAGCATGCCTTTCATCGGCCACTTGCATCAAGCAATGTCCTGGTATCTATGCAGGGCCGGATTGCAATGATGATGACAAGGCCATCAATCCTGCCATGAGGGAAATGTGCGGCAACAAAAAGGATGACAACTGCGATGGGAAAACTGATGACAGTGACAGCCCTGAGTTCTGTGGGAACAAAATAGATGATGACTGTAATGGCGAAGTGGACGAGCCCGGCTGCATCGGTTGCGTATGGGATCAGGATGGGGATAGCTATGCGACAAAGGACTGTGCTGACCTCAAGACCTGTAGGCAGGAGTGTCCCACCATCACCAAGGCCGTTGGCGATTGCAACGATGCAGATGCAAATGTCCATCCCGATGCCAAAGAGAAATGCGAAAATGGCATGGATGATGACTGTGACGGACAAACGGATGAGAAAGACTGCGAGGCAAATGCAGAGCAGCTCTTGAAGGAGTTTGAGCAGTTGGCGGCTCAATATCTGTCCGCCTGCGGCAATCTCGCTCCATTAAAGACTGCTTTTGACAATGCAAAGGCAGCGTTGACAGATGACACCCATACGAAGATTGACCTGATGTATGCTTCTGCAAAATACAATGATGCAGTCTATGCACTGAAGCAGACCAAGGGAAGAATGGATGCTATCTTTGCTAGCTTACCACCCGAGTTTAAAGCCAAGGCAGTGCCGACAGGTGACTTCACGGCTTGCGCGAAATATGGGGCTGTTGATATTGGTGATTATTACTCTGGTAGGAAGAAGGAAGATGACCTGAGAGAAGAACTGGCCAAGCTTACACCGGAGCAGCTGGTAAAGCGGTTACAGGAAATGCAAGGACGGGTGGATACATTAAATGAGCTTCTTTGGTTCAAGGGGCGTGGCAAAGATCCAGCTCTTGAGGCACAGCTTCAGAAAGAGAAGGACATGCTTGACCGGGTGTTTGCTTCGCAAGCGCTACTCAAAGACAAGCCGCAACTGAAGGATACCATCGGCCAGCCGATTGGTGAAACACTCACTGGCATGAAAAGCTCGCTGAAGGAGACAGAAATGTTGCTCAGTCGCACGGAAAAAAGGAAAGAAGAATTGGAAGCGCTCAAGAAGCAGCGAGATTTAAGTGCGGGGGAAAAGGATGAGCTGGAGGAAATGGTCCGTCTGGGACAGGAGCTAAAGGGCAAGAAAGACATTCTTATTGTGGAGATGAACGGGTACATCAAGGATGTTGCTGATACGAAGATAACAGACCCTGCAGCGCAAACCGCCTTCAAGGACATGCTCTCTAGAGATGGTGTCAGGGCAGAGCGGCTGCTGGCAGACATGGCACAGGAAGCGTTGTATGGATATGCAGATTCTGCCTTGGGCAAGGGAAAGACAATCTATATGGGTCCGGACTGGCTGACTTCTGTCCGTGCAGTGCTCTCTCCCGAGATGCAGGAACGCTTTGCATTCACCGACAGGATGGTACAGGAAGCACGGGAACGCGAACACATCTATAATCTGGCGACAGAGCTCGCTATAACCTATGGCGTGACCACAGACCAGATACGTCAAGGTGTCTCTAAAGACCAGATTGCGTCCATCTGCCAGAAACTGGGGAAGACAGCCGAGCAGTGCAGCACGGCGTTGCAGATTTTCGCCGAAGCACGGTTTGCCTTTGACCCAACAACATTTTCCGATAAGTCAAAAGCATTTGATCTGGAGGGTCTGCAGAAAGGATTTGTGGAACAGACATTGAATACTGAAACCCTTGTGGCAACACTGGTTGCAGGGGCAGTTGCACATAAGATCGCAGAAGCTGCTGCCGGTGCCACTGCATATTATGCTGGGGGTCTGCTTGAAACCGTGGCAAAAGTTCCTTTCCTTACTCCATTAAGCAATCCTGCAATACGGAACGGCATCTTGGCCACAATGGATTATGGCGTCCGGATGGGCGTTGAAGGTGCAGTCTTCGAGCACGTCATGGCGACTGCAGAAGGCCGTGAGTCCAAGCCTGAAGATTATGTGCACAGTGTCCTGTTCATGATGGGTGCTGGCGGCATGCCCTTCTGGAAGCCCGCGGCCCATAAAGAGTTTGCAAAGCTTGCAGAAAAGTACAGCCTAAGGCCAGTGACTGAAGGTGCACGCCAGGAGGCATTGGAACTCATGCGCTCTGCCAAAAGTCTTGTGCAGGGTGGCTTGTTTGCGGATGTCGTGACTGGACATCAGTCGATAAAAGACATTACCGTTGAGGATATTGCAACGCGTGTTGCACAGGGCGTAGCGACCGCAGGCATATTCCACCTTGCAAACAACGTTGTGGCAACGGCCAATTCATACATGTACAAGAAAACATTGGACATTAAAGACCTGCCGGAAGCGCCTGAGTTGGTTCAATGGAGGTCCAAAGTGGAGAAATTGCGTCGTGGCGGTATAGCACCTAATGACCCTGCATACATCGAGTTGAGTAGGGAGTTGGGTGGCATCATGGAGACGACGTTCAAAAAAGGCAAGTTTGATGCAGAAACACAAGCAAAGGCAGCGGCATTCTTTGACGCACAGAAGGCTGCTCTTGAACTCTCTATAAGAAAAAATGCACTGGACGCTGCTGAGAAGAAGTACAAGGAGTCAGCGACCAAGGAGACCGAAAGTGCATTGAAAACAGCTGCACAGGACTTGACGAAAACCATGCGTGATTTTGTTGATGCCTCTCATAAGAACAATGAATTGACTGTCGGGAAAGACCCGGCTGTTAAGGATTTGCTTACTGCGGAGCGTGACATTAAGCTGGCGGAAGTGCGTGAACTAGACATCATCACCGGTGCTGGAGGAAAATCGGCTATTGAACAAGCAAGAGCAGAGACTTTGCGGCTGAAGAATAAGGCTTCTGAATTGGATGCAATGGACAGGCAACTGAAAGCACGTGAACAAGTGCAGACGCAGGAAATCAAAGACTCATTGGCAACTGCAGAAGCGATGTTGAAAGTTAATCCGAAGGATGTCTTTGCACAGGAGATGAAGGCACGGCTTGAGCAGGAACTCCGAGACTTGCCGGGGCAATTGGCGAATGCAAAAGAAAAGCTGGAGAAGCTGAAGCGCCTCAATGAAGTAGAGACACGACTTGCGGAAAGGACGGCTGGTGAAGAGGCACGGCCTGGGGAGAAATCTGTTGAGGAACTGGGCAAAGATGCCAACGCCCGCACATCAGACCTGCTTGATTTCGAATTGGGCCGGGGAGAAATCACGAAGGAGCAATATGACCAAGCGAATAAGAAGTTGGGGGGAGAAGTGAAAGTGGAGGTTCCTGAGATTAAAGCATCACTTGAGGTTCAGCGTGCTCTGCAAGACCAGTCCTTCAAAAGTTTCACGAGCATTAACAACATCGATGCGCGTAATGAATATCTTGCCAATACGATCAGGGCCGGAGACAAAGTAAGCGTAGCGCATATCGATATCCAGGCATTCAAGCAAATCAACAGCAAGTTTGGCCATGAAGGGGGGAATGCCTATCTTGAAGCCACTGCACGGAATCTTGAACGCCTTGTTCTCCAAGAGCTTGGCGGACGTGGCAGCGTTCAGGTACGTGATGGCATCCGGGTTATCGAGATAAAAGGTGATGGCGAGATAACTGTCAATCACGATGCTGGAAAAACCTATTCAATGACCGGGAAAAACCTTGAGCTTGGGATGCTGGAGAAGGTAGTCAGAAAAGCCACAGAGCGGGCATTCCGTGAGCAAGTGATAAATGACCCCTTAGTAAGTTCCTATAAACTGAGACCAGAAGAATTCAATACTTACATTGGCCTTGCTGAAGGGGTTAGCGATGGGACAATAAAGTCCCTTAATGACATTAATCAGAATGCCCTCTCTGCCGGGAAGGTGGCGCAGTTTCGTGAGATTGGGGGAATAACAGACCCGGCCAAGGCAACTGCTGAGCAGGCAAATACCGCCAAGGCAAACGCAAAGAGTGCAGTTGTGAAACATGATGCAATGGTTGAAGATTACATTACCCGCTCACGGGGTGTTGAGAGTCTGAAGGAAGATTATGAGTTCTTCCGGCAGGATATCGTAGACCGAGGTGTCCAGAGGGCAGTGGCCGAATACAATAAACATGTCGGTGAATTGCAAAAGCTCACGCCGGGAACGCCTGAATTCGCCGCTAAGGCTGTAGAACTCGAAAAAGTACGTGACGCTGTGGTAGAGAAACTCGCTACGCAGAACATTGAAGGCAAGGACTTTCTTGCCGGCATCAATACTGCAAATCTCTTTATTCAGGATAGGATTATGAAGGGAGAGAAAGTGCAGGTAGCCAATATTGATCTGAATTTCTTTGGCACGACAGGTCGGCAACGGGGTAATAAGGTAGCAGATGCATTATTGCGGTCACTGCTCGATATTATTGAAAGGAATCTCGGAGATAACGGAAAGCTTGTCCGTACTGGCGGAGATGAACTCGCTATCATTTTCCGTGAAGGAGCAAACCCGAAGGATATGATGCTCACTATCATGAAGGAATACGCTCAGCATGTTGAAGCAAAGGGGTTGACTATTATCGGCGATGTTGAGGTGGCTGTCAAGGGAAGGAATGTGATTTTGGCCGGCAAAGAAGTGCCCATAAGCAGAAATGCCAAAGGAGAGGAAGTTGTGCGTGTTGGCGGTAAAGAATTCAGAATCAGACGTGAAGAAGGAAAGGTTATCATTGAAATGCCAACACATCCCAGTATCACGGTGGGCGTTGCACGAGCCACTGCTGACTTTATCAATCTGATAAAATCCGAAGGACTCAAGTCTCATTTCTCCCTCAACAAGGTCAGTGACGAACTTGCAACGTCCACCAAACAACGTGCCAAGGAGCAGATGGTTCTGGACGGGGGCAAAGTGACACCGGATAATCTCATCAGTGTTACAGATATCGCGTTGGCGCCTGACGGGCTGAAGGAATTGCGTGATAGGGGCAAACATGTAAAGGGTACATTGGATGATGCAGTGGTCAAAGCAGTAGAAGGCCATCGGGTAGAAGTGCCAGTCACCATGACTGACCCCATCAAAACTCATCTGCCAAAAATAGACATGAATGTCCTGCCTAAAGTTACTGGTTTGGTGGAGAAATTATCTGCAGCGTCACCTGAACAGAAGGCGACAGCAAGGGATGCGCTGATGAGTGAGTTGAAACGGCATGAGGAATATAATCAAGTCTGGCGTGACCTTGACCTTCAGTCGTCTGATGTGAAGACGAAATATCCGGAACTGGCAAGATTCCTTGAGGCAAAAGACATTCGCACATTGGATGATATTGTGCTGCCTGAGTTGGGCGCCAGCATGCTGGAACGGGCGAAACAAGGCAAGCTGACGCGCCGTGAACTGGAAGGGCGTCTCTTTGAAATGCTGGAATCACTCAGCAAGGCAGACATGGACGCAACATTTGGAAAAGAATACTCTGCTGACCAGCCGAAAGAGCGCTATTATCTCGCTCGTGTCGATGCAGCTGGTAATATTATCCGAAAGCCGGGTGAATTCGGGCTCTATGAGCAGGATGGCATCATCTGCAAGGGCCCGTGCACTCCTGAGAACCTGAAAACCAATCAGTATGGCATTGCTTCATATAAGCTGAGAGGCAGCGACCAGAGGAGCTTCCTCAAAGGGTTGGTTGATCTTGTCAAGGGCGCACAAGCTGTACCTGATACAAAGATAGTCCTCTGCAAGGGACCATGCATTGAAGGGGGGAAAGTGAAGCGGGAAAGTGTTGTCTCTGAGCAGGCAGCTAAGGACTTTGCATTGGATAAGCTGGCACTCATGAGTCTAGAAGGGAAATATGGCATTGAGGATGCCCTTTTCCATCAAGTGGAAAAGCAACGCATCAATATTGCCGAAGACGTCAAGAAAATAGTCTCCGGAGAAAAGACAGACTTTACTTCAATTACGAAGGATGCGAAACGGGCCGAACTGGAGAGACTGGCTGACCAGCTCCTTGACATGCTCCAGAAACAGGCAGATAAACTGCCGGAGAGAAAGGCAGACATAGATGCGAAACTGGAAGATGTTAAGAAGGCGCTGGACCCTGTCAGGGAAAAAGCAGTTAAAATTGTCGACACGCCTGAGGTGAAGGGTCGCTTTGCAGAAGCAGCCCAAAAACCATTGGAGGCAGCACAATGCTGAAACAACTTCTTCTCATACTGTTGCTCATGCCTTTTGCGCAGGCAGCCTGCCCGACTATGGATGTGATGAAGAAAGACTTGCTCGAACGTGGATTTCTCACGCAAGAGCGCTTAAGCACACTCAGTAATGAAGAAGTCCGCCGTCTCTGGACTTCCCGTGACAACCAATTTCTTGAACAGCAGAAAGAGACAATCAGGAGCTTTGCTGCAAAGGAAGCGGCTGGAGATGCGGTCTTGCAAGCGGAGTTACAGCGTCAATTGTATGAGACTGCACTGAAGGCAAAAGTTGCTGCCGAGAACGCGGATGTTGCTAAACGGACAAAGGTAGTCAAGGATGCCATCGCAGCAGACCCAGCCGCCATTCTGAAACAGAAACGCCTTGGGACAGGCACAACCGCAGACGTGTATCGCATGAAAATCGGGACGGCAGATGTCGCAGTCAAGCTTATCAAGCCAAAAGTTCCTGCAGATGTTGCAGAAAAGAGTGCAAGTGCACACGAGAAACTTGAGACATTCCTGAATGAACCTGCCAACAGACGATTCAGGGATCATCTGCAACGCTACTTTGGCGAGACTGAATTGGTCATTGATGGCAAGCCAAGGAAAGTGCAGCTCTCTGATTTTGTTGAAGGTGAACCCTTGCGTGCATTTGGGCCGGGCGATGCTGCCAAATACAGGGAACAGTTCAGGATTCTTGAAGAATTGCTGCAGGAAGCCAATAAGGCAGGCATTTTCCATGGAGATATCCACCCAGATAACATCCTTGTACGGCCTGACGGCACTTTAGTGCTGCGCGACTTTGCAGGCAGGCCGCAGCTTGATGTTGCGCATACTGACGCAACAAAATTGCGGGCTGAATTCAATAAGCTTGCACGGAAATCGCGGGAAGCGCTTGCCAGTAACCTCAATCAGCTTCTGCCCCAAGAACTCACGCCACAAACACGGGAGAAGGCAGCAGGTGTCTATAAAGAATTGCTCGCTACTTTCTTCCAGCCCCTCTTTGGCATTGATTTGCCAAGGCTCGAAGTGAAGGACTTGGGTGCAGAAAGTGGAGAACTGGGCAATGCTGGCTTGCGCAATATTGAGCTCCATGAAAAGATGTCGAACATCTATGAGGCCATGTCAACATTATTCCATGAAGCATCGCATGTCTTTTTCCGTCAGGGAGGCCGGCGTAAGGGAGACTTTGGCACAGAGACAGAAAGCATAGAAGAAATCCTTGCTGATACCATCGGGTATAGACTTGCGCAGGACGTCCTTTCCAAAGAATTTCCCAAAGAGCGGTTCTTTTTTGATAAGCTTAAGGAAGACATGTATCGGAAGGTGAGTGGCCTGTTTGGCTTTAGTGACGTCTCACGTAAGTATCATCATCTTGAAATGATGGACAAGTTTAATACATTATATGGCTCTGTAGCAAGTCCTCGGGTCTTTGCAGAATTGGGGAAGACACTGCTCTCTTATCAGGATGTCCGGGATGCGCTCAGCTACAAGCAGCAGCTGCGTGAGGGGAAAATATTGCCCAAAACACAGGCAGATACCTTCCTTTCGCAACTGAAACGACTTAATCTCCAGTTAGAGCAAGCGCTCAAAGCAAAAAAGGACCCCAGCGCACTTTTTGACCAGCAGCGGCAGCTGGCAACCAAGCTGACATTGACCTTAGACGAACTGATCTTACGTGAAAAATCGCAGGATGCCCTGTATCGTGCTGGGGAGATCAGAAAGGAAATGCAACGGCATCAGGAAGCACGGGGTTCCCCTTTAAGGGATGGCCACCTTGGTGGTATAGATATTGAAGCTGCTCTTGATCCGACAGGTACTATAAAATCGCAAGTTGCAACCGCTGTCGCAACGCTCAAGACAGATGCCGCACAGAATCGGCAACTTGTTGCAGCGCTTGAGAAAATCGCGAAAAAAGTCAAAGAAGAGAAACCGTCGGAGGGCTGCCCAATATGAAAATTGCAATGGTTATCATCTTTCTGCTCGCAGCACAGGTCACATGGGCTGCATGCAATGATCAGAAGATAAAGGATGACCTTGTGGGTCTTGGATTTGGACGTGAAGAATTGGATACAAAGACATCAGATGAGTTATTTGCATTATACAACTCTGAGCAAGCCCGGTTTTTGCGGGCTGCGAAGCCTGAACTGGAATCCTTTGGTAAAGACGTGGCTTCACGCTATATTGATGCAATCAGGGAAGAACCATTGAACGAGCTGATTCCTTGGGCAAAGGATCAATACCATCTCTTTAAACAAGTCTCTCTTATCGTGCCTCAGGTTGACCTTGAAATCGAGGTAAAAGCAGACAGCTTGTCAGATCTTGTCAAAGGATTGGATCATGAGTTGCCTGATATCCGTGCAGCAGCCGCGGATTCTTTGCGGCTTATTGGCCGGGAGTATCGTGATTCGCTGATGACTGTCACAGGCCCCGGTCGGTATCCCGAAGTTGAAAAATTTGTAACCCGTGTGCGGGAATTCTTTGGCGCTGTGACTCCCGGGGTGGCTGTCACGAAACTCATAACTGCCTTGAAAGACAGTAATAAAGGTGTCCGGTCTAGTGTCGCAGAATCCCTCGTAGAGATAGGGTTGTTGAGTAGCTCGACAACGAGGGCAATGTTTCCTTCACTGATCGCCACCCTGAAAGAGGCGCCGGATAAGGAACCGGTTGTCGATGTTCTTGCTCGTCTTGCTCCAGTTGACCCTCTAGATACAATACCTCGGCTGCTGGATATCCTGACTGATCCGAATCTTGGTCCGTATGCAGATGAAATCTGGTTGCGCATTGAACCTTCAGAACCAATCCTCAACCGCGTGACGGGTATTTTGCTGATTCACCCGGAAAAAGCACGTGCGGTGGCGTTGCTGGCAAAGAATAATCCCGAAGCCGCAGTGGCTGCTATGTTGGGTGTACGGAATCCCCTGTTGCAGGACCCTGCGCAGCCTGCCCGTGAGCTGCTTCTTGCTGTCGGCGTCCAGTCTCCGGTGGTGGTCAAGGAGCTGCTTCGTTTCGCATATCAGGACCATGACCTTGTGGCCATCAACGTGTTGGGTGAGCTTGGTGACAGGCTTGCATATGAGACGCTTTCAGCCATTGTCAAAGATGAGTCTGCCTCCTCTGCAGTAAAGGATGCAGCTGCCCATGCAATGGCCCGGATGCGCGTGCGGGGTGCTGTTGGATAGTGCTCTCCTTACTCTCACAAAAAAGAAACATTTATATATTCCATCCTTCTCTAGAAGGAAATAAGAGTTCTGGGGTACATAACTTATGAGCGAAGACACTGTGAAAACAGGTACGACAACGGTGGGTATTCTCTGCAAGGAAGGCGTTGTCCTTGCTGCAGACACACGCGCCACTGCGGGCTATATGATTGTTGATAAATATGCCCAGAAAATCCATCAGGTGACGGATAATCTCGCAGTCACCATCGCAGGCACCGTCTCAGATATCCAATTGCTTATTAAGCTGCTGAAGGCAGAACTGAACCTCAAGAGATATAGGACCAACAGAGGCGTTACAGTGCGCGAGGCGGCAAACCTCCTGTCAGATATGGTCTATGGGAACATCAGGAAATTTTCCTTAATCCCTGGTATCTCACAGTTCATCATTGGTGGATATGATCAAGATGGATTGCATCTGTATGATCTCTTCCCAGATGGATCATTGACAAAGATTGATGATTACGTGTCCTCAGGGTCCGGAAGTGTTTTTGCTCTCGGTGCCCTTGAGAGCCATTACAAAAAAGAGATGACACTTGCAGAAGCGCACAAGCTTGCGGTCCGTGCAGTGAATACAGCATTGCAACGGGACATCGCCTCGGGTAACGGGATTGATGTCGTGCTGATCACCCCACGGGGAATTGAGCGACAGCCGCCACGTCGGCTGGAAACCAATATCGAAGCGTAAGTTTTTTTTGTGCATTTCTTATTCCGATGGCAGACATCTTAAAAGAAATACTGAAGCTGTTGCCGGACGGAAAAATATCCGATACGGCCTTTGAAGCAGCAAACATAGTCCTCTACACTAAAGACAGGGACTACTTCCTTGATAATCAAGGGACTATCCGTGCAGTGGTCGAGCAAATGAAAAAACGCATTGAAGTGCGTGCAGATGCTGCGTTGACCATCGATCCGGAGAAAGCAGAGATCCTCATTCGCGAAACAATCCCCGCTGAAGCCGGCGTTTCAGATATTATCTTTGACAGCAAGCGGTCACGTGTCATTATCCACGCAGAAAAGCCGGGCCTTGCAATCGGGAAGATGGGGTCTGTCCTGCAAGAGATCAAGGCAAAGACATTCTGGGTCCCTATCATCAAACGCACACCCCCCATCAGGTCGCAACTGATTGAGAACATCCGTGCAGTACTCTATCAGAACAGCGATGAGCGTAGGCGGTTCCTCGATCGGGTTGGCCATCGCATTTATGATGGGTGGATGCGTGAGAAAAAGAATGAATGGATACGCATTTCGTATCTTGGCTCGGGTCGTGAAGTCGGCAGGTCATGCCTTTTCCTCCAGACATCCGAATCCCGGATCCTCATGGATTGCGGTATTAATGTCTCATCAGAAAAGGACGCATTCCCTTTCTTTGAGGCGCCTGAGTTTGATCTGAATCAGGTTGATGCAGTCATTATCACCCATGCACATTTCGACCACACGGGGATGATTCCATATCTCATCAAGATGGGATACAAAGGCCCGATCTACATGACAGCTCCCACACGGGATGTCGCTGCACTCATCCTCCTGGATTATGTCAAGATGATGAAGAATGAAGGTAAGGAACCTTTGTATACCTCTGAGGAAATTAAAAACATGGTGAAGCAGACCATCTGCCTTGATTGGGGTGAGGTGACTGATATCACCCCCGATGTCCGGTTGACATTCTATAACTCTGGGCATATCCTTGGGTCGTCTATGGCGCATATGCACATTGGCAATGGTCTCCACAACATGATGTATACAGGGGATATGAAATTCAACAGGACCAGGCTTCTCGATGGATGCATAACGCGTTTCCCGCGCCTTGAAACTGTGTTAATTGAGTCAACCTATGGGGGCAAGGACTGCTTCCTTGCACCAATGCGGGACAGCGATGAGCATCTGAGGACGATTATCAAGACCACGTTTGAACGCGGCGGAAAACTCCTTATCCCCGCACTGGCATCAGGCAGAGCACAGGAGATTATGATTCTTATTGAAACCCTTGTCAGGACTGGCCAGCTTGATAAAGTGCCTGTTTATATTGATGGCATGTTGTGGGATATTGCAGCTATTCATACAGCATATCCGGAGTTTCTCAACGTCGCTATCCGGAAGCAGATTTTCCATAAGGACAATAATCCGTTCCTCTCTGAGATCTTCCACCGTATCGGCTCTGCAAAGGAGCGCCAGAAAGTCATTGAAGAAACTGGCTCATGCATTATCCTTGCAACGAGCGGGATGCTGGAGGGTGGCCCTATCATGGAATACCTACGGCAGCTCGGTGATAATCCTCATAATGCAATGGTCTTCACCTGCTATCAGGCAGAAGGAACACTGGGACAGCGCATTAAAGCAGGTTTGCGTGAAGTTGTCTTCCCAGTTGGTCCAAAAAAGGAAGTCGTTGAACTCAAGCTTGAGGTTCATCGCGCTTTGGAGATTTCCGCACACGCAGACCGGCGCGAGTTGTTCAATTTTGTCAATCGCTGCTCTCCACGGCCAAAGAAAGTGATTGTCAACCATGGTGAATCGTCACGATGCATTGACCTCGCTTCCGGAATCCATAAGCAGTTCAAGATAGAGACTGCTGCGCCTCGCAATCTGGACACGATACGGCTGAGATAACTCTTATTTTTTCTCGGGTGGCGGAAGCGCCCATGTCGGACCATAATCTATCTCAAACAGGACCTGCACTTGCGCACTCACCGTAAGCTGACGCGGTTGAACTGGTGTACTGTCTCGGGCTGCCTTGGCTATTCCATATTGAGGCCGGACATAATCATAATTTGTTTCTTGCACAGTGATGGCTTTTCCGACAGCGCCACCAACTCCTTCGGCAAGCAACGTGGCCTTGTCGCGGGCGTTCCTGCACGCATCAGTAAGCAGTTGGTATTGCAGCTTTGCCTTGGCCTCACGCGTCAGGTCGAAAGCGATGCCATCAATGTCATTTGAGCCAGCCTTGACGGCCGTATCAATAATATATCCGACCGTGTCCAATTTTGTCGTCGTGACTTTGAGAGTATTCTGCACCTGATAACCGGTCTGTATAAACGCGTTTGTTTTTGAATCCCAGTAACCCATTTTATCAAGGGAATAATGCACTGTCTGTATATCGCCCACACCGATAGCGCGTAATTCCTGCGTGACGCGTGTTGCGAGAGTGGCATTCTCTGTCTGTGCCTCCCGTAAGTCCTTCTTCTCTGTCTTGACACTTAGTCTGACCGATGCTTCGTCAGGCATGATCTCGACCTGTGCTGACCCCGTCACTGTAACCCTGCGCAAGTTCTCGATTTTGTCGGGCAATGCTTCGGCTGCCAGCGGTTGGGCAGATCCCAGCGTTCCCGCGAGTAAGACATACAATAATCCCTTTTTTGCAGCATTCATGGTTCTCGCCTCGTGCTTGCTAGCAGAACTTTGTATTTATAGGTTGTTGACTACTTCCTCGCGACACAATAAAGACTTTTTGATTCTGGCGTGTATGTATTCAGCCCTTTTCCGAAGAAAGAAACAGTTCTGAAGCCGGCCTCATGCAATGCTTTTTCAAAGTCAGCCTTGCTAAACAGGCCAAACCTATTCAGATCATATATCTTTTCTATGGCGGTTCCATCTTTTTTTATTGCCCTGCACAACTGTGTATGCGTCACGACGCCATTCTCAACAGTATTCATTTCGCGCACATGAAGCACATAATCATTTATCTCGTAGGTAAACATTTTTTCACTGAACTCTGCAGCCACTGCATTCGGCGCGTTAAAGATCAGCCTGCCATTCTGGCGTAAATGTGTGTGCATTGTCCTGAAGGTCTGCACAAGCCCGGCATAATCCATGGCATAATTGATTGCCTGCCTAATGGCAATTGTGTTGAATCTTCTGCCAAGCCTCATGGTTGTCATGTCAGCTTCATAGACTTGACTTCCGGGAGCTTTCTGCTGTGCAATGGCAAGCATGCTGGAGCGCTTATCTGCCATGGCTATGGTTGTATACCCATTGTTCACCAGATGGGCAGTTACTTCTCCTGTACCTGCAGCGACATCAAGGATTGCTTCCTCCTTCCTGACCGTTTGCATGACCAGCCCAAGAAAGTCTGATGACTGGTGGAACCTGTTGTACACCGCATCGTACCACAGAGGGCATTGCTTATACACGTGTTCTTCTCCAAGCAGCTGAATAATATCTTCAGATGTTTTTCCCAGTGCAATCATCCCATGATTCACTACCTCCACAATGTTTTTGTCGCGAAGATGACTCATAACCTCGCTCATATCCTCTTCAGTGCCCGGTGCATAGTCGACAGTTGTCTTGTTGTCAGTACCGGGAAAGATGTGCGCGTGCAGAATGATGGAGACCTCCGGCCGTTGCGCAAAAATAATTGCAGCCACGTTCGCATTCAGTGAGGCCTTTTTGCCTTCGGATATGACATGAACAACACGCCGGTCAAAGTCAACACCACGCACCCGGACGATGTCCTCCGGTGGCAAATCTTTCTTACTGCTGCCTCTCGCAGTGATGAGAAAGCCTTCTTTCAGGCGCATGGCAACAAAACCGAAATGCATATCATCTGCTTCTGCGTATGGCTCGAACAGGTTCAGTCTCCAAAACTTTTGCACTATCTGTCTGAAACTTGTGATGTCCTCAGAATATGTGGACTGATATTTCTTGTCAATTGTCAATTCCGTCGCATAATGTCGCTGTGACACGCGCTGGCAGATCATTTCAGTCAGTTTTGTTGCGATGTCTCCCGTTGAAACCGGAGTGATACCTTTTTCGGGTGTAATGATATAGGTGGTACGTTGCCCGAAGTCGCCCCGGTAGATCGTGTTTGCTACAGTCAGATTTGCATTATTTTTTATGCCCTGCTGATATGCGGTTTCAATCAATGTCTGAGGTTCTGCGTCCGCAAGGAGTTTGAAGCCCACAAGGAAAACCCCGGGACACCATTGCTTGATAAGCGAGATAACTTTTGGATTCCTTGTACAATGGATGGTCAGTGTTTCACAGTCAGAACTGATTTTGCCCGGAGATGCTGGTACGCTGTAATCCGGAACAGCTGCTGCCATGATTGCTGCGTCAATTGGTCGGGTGAGAAGTATGCGCTGTACCGTACTCAGATACTCATTAAAAGTCTCAGTAATGTGCACATGCAGGAGATGGCTTAATTGGTTGTATTGTGCATGGGCGTCACGTACTTTTTTAATCAGGTCATCAATTGGCTGGGTGGGGTCAAGAGCAAGGGCTTTTCTGAATGGCATTTCTGTATTCTTCCCACAGACATAATGTACGATGATTCCTCTCGTGAGGAAACCCTCTGCAATGAGTGCACCGGTTGTGCCCTTGCTCATATTCCCGAGAGAGCGAACATCGTCAATCTTTGAGATAATGCCACCGCTCGTGATGAGGACTTCATGGACCGATGACATGATGTTTCCTCCAGATGCGATGAATGACCATATCCTCATACGCTATGATCTCATGAATACGTTGATCGCCGGTCGGTCCGTACAGGCGCCTGATGGTCTCAAACACCATCTCAGCATTCTTTCCAGCATCCTGATAAAAGCAGTTCCAAATCCACCGATAGGGTGTGTTTTGCACCGAGGCGTCTTCTTTCAGCAACCGGTACCGATCATGTCCACGTAAATAGGAAACAGCTTGAATCGCAAGAATGCTGAGAATATCGTCACTGATATAACTAATGCCATCCAATGCAATGCCTGCTGCAGCGTACAGTTGCTCGAAGTAGAATGACCGCCTGTTTTCCGGATACGTCACATCAATCGCTTGAGCAAGGTCATCATACTGCCGTTTGTGAACATTAAGCAAATATGTAAAGAGGTCATGTAATTCCTGGTGCTCTTTTTCAATCCGCGCAAAGAGCTTTTCCAGGTATAAGCACGATTCAGCTTGCCGCCTTGCGTAATCCGGAATATTGCACTTGTCCAGCCACTGTTTCGGTGTTGGTGTCAGTAATGCATAAGTCATATTATCTCGTCTCCAGACATTTATCATATGCCACGGAAAGCCTTCTGATAGCTTCAGAGAGAACAGTTCTGTCATGCTGTACAAAGTTCAACCGTGTGCGGTTCCGGCTCTTCCCGTCACAATACCAATACCTGTCATCATCCATGATTACGTGATTGTCCTGCGCAGCACGGACAAATTCCTTCATCATGGGGGTCTGCAGTTGAATGAAAATGCCCCCCTTGGGGATTGCCCATGAGATGCTTCTTTTGTTTTTGAAGTAGTAGTTCAATGCTGCGAGTGCATGATCTCTTCTTTTCCTGTATTCTTTCCTTGCCTGTGTCAGATATGCTGGTCGTTGCATCGCATAGAGGCAGATGTGTTGGCTCAGAGTTGATGTGAAAAGATCATTTGTTATCTTCTGGGTTTTTATCCGTTCAATATGTGCTGGGGTTGCAAGCATATAACCCACCCTGAGCCCTGGTGCGAGCATTTTTGAGAAACTACTGATGTAGATGGTATGTGTCGGCGCATACTGATAAATCGTGTCTGGTTTCTTGTCCGTGAAATAGATCTGGTCATATGGATTGTCTTCGATGACCAATCCGTTCCGTCTTACCACTTCCTGTGCAATAGCTCGCTTTTCCTGCGACGTGAGCGTCTCCCCAGTTGGATTGTGGAAATTGGATGTAAGGTATATCACGGGGTGATTGGTTTCCTGCAGCTTTTCTTTGAGCTCATCGAGAGTATGAAAACAAATGCTTTTTTTCTGCTTCCCCAACCGGATAGCGCCAAAATAAGCCGGCTGCTGCATCATGATGGACTTTCTGTCTGCAAGGATAAGCTGCAGTGCCTGCTGTCCAGAGGAGGTTATAAGAACATTCTCTTCAGCGGCACCATGCAGATGTGCTACTGCCCGGCGCAAAGCAGGCAGTCCGGCAGCAGCTTCATACGTCAGGAGGCTATGCGGATCGACTGCGTTAAGGGCATCGCGGAGCATCGTCCTGAGCACAGGTAACTTCCCTAATGAGCCGCACCGCAAATTGATGTCTGCATCCATAATCGATGATGGCAGAGCCAATTCTATAAATATTTTCTTTAATTC
>JACQSS010000076.1 GCA_016211195.1 Candidatus Woesearchaeota archaeon | reverse complement strand
TTATTACTTTACCAATACAAGCGACAAAGGGGTTGGTCCCGTCGGGAAATGTCGCTTCTCTATGATGTATGTACACGCTGAGAGTGTGCTATTCGCCGGTGGTTTGACTAAATACCTACCCTTACCTCTTTGGGCTTTCTTCAAATATAACCTCCGGTGTAACGTCCTCAATGACAATGCGTTCAATGCCTTCAGGGAGTGCCAGTTTCGTATGCATCGGTGACTCTTTCACTAATCCTCCCGATTCATACACATAGATAATCATGGTCTTCCTTTTCTCCGCGACCATAGCAAGCCGATAGCTGGTGTCCTTGAACGCAAAGACCAGATAGCCATCAGAGATCGCAGCGCTCTCAATGCCCTTATAAGACATTAGTTTCCGCAAGTCAACCGATTTTGCCATGGGGCATTATAGCCGGTTGCGTTTATATTGCTTCCGTAGGTATTTAGTCCCCGTCGAGACGAATAGCACACTTAAGGCGAAGCGTTATTACTTTACCAATACAAGCGACAAAGGGGTTGGTCCCGTCGGGAAATGCAAAGATGGGCTACGTCCTTCATACACAAGGAGAACGCATTCTCCTTTGTGCCGCTTCTCTATGATGTATGGACACGCTGAGAGTGTGCTATTCGCCTGTGGTTTGACTAAATATCTACTTGCTTCCGACAACTTCATATAATCGTCCTTCTCCTCGCCGTCCATGGGGGTCATTGTGAGCAAGTATGGGGGGAGCTCGATCACGACTGCTGACGACATCGAGCGCATTAAAAAGATTACTGCTGATGATGGTCGCAGACAAGTCATCGTCGTCTCTGCGCCGGGCAAAAGGCATGATGCTGATACAAAGGTTACGGACATGCTCATTGCGCTGGCCCAGTCGAAAGATGATTCCCTTATCGGGAAAATCAGTGAGCGGTTCCAGATGTTGTCTCCCGGGCGTTCCTGTGCCGACCTTGAGCAGGAATTATCTCGGCGTCTCTCCAGCACCCTTTCCCAGCCCGCGTATGCAGATTCGCTGAAGGCATTTGGTGAAGAGGCCTGTGCCAAAGTGGTTGCTGAGGCTTTGCATGCCCAGTACATTGATCCCAAACTCCTTTTTGTGGTCACCCCCGAATTCGGCAATGCAAAAATAATAACTCTCTCAGAGACCATGATTCGTGCGTCTATTCCTGAGTGTACTCTCTGCGTCGTTCCCGGCTTTTATGGGTACACACCTGATGGACAAATAGCGACCTTGAGTAGGGGCGGCTCTGATCTGACGGGAGCATATCTTGCGTCGTCGCTGGATGCCATTGTGTACGAGAATTTCACAGACCGTTCCGGTATTCTGGCAGCAGGCCCGGATCTTGTGGACAACCCGAAAAAAATCCGGGAAATAACGTACCGGGAAATACGGGACCTCGCATATCTGGGATTCAAGGTCTTTCATCCGGAGGCAATGGGTCCTGTTGAGCGTCGTTTGATTCCCGTTCATGTGCGCAGAACAACCGGTTATCCGGAAGAAGGGACCTACATTGTTCATGACCGACTTAGTGACCCCGCACGGCCGGTTGTGGGTGTCGGATACCAGAATGGCTACTGCTCATTCTCGCTTGAGCGCTTTGGACTGAACGAAGAACGGCACATCCTCGGCCAGTTACTCCGCGTCTTTCAGGCAGAAGAAATTGATGTCGAATTCTTTAATAATGCGATTGATGACATCACGTTTATTGTCCGCGAAGACCAGTGCCGTGCTGCAGTGAGCCGCGTAGCAAAGAAACTCTATCATGTTGTCGGAGATGATGCAATGGTCAGCTTTCAGGAACAGCTCGGCTGCCTTGTGGTTGCAGGGAAAGGGCTGCGGGGGAGGAGGGGCATCTCTGCTGACATACAATTAACGCTTGCACAGGCGGGCGTGAATATCAAGTTCATTTCACAGGGGTCGCAGGAGCGGTCCATTATCTACGGCATTGCAAATGATGATGGCCGGAAAGCGGTCAATGCTGTCTATGACACTTATATAAGATGAGACTATGAGAAAATTGCGCGTGGGTATTCTTGGCGCCACAGGTGCCGCCGGTCTTGAATTTGTCCGTGCACTAGCCAGACACCCATGGTTCAGGGTAGCAGGATTGCATGCATCCGATAAGAATGTTGGCAAGACGCTTGAAGAAGCAGCAGAGATGAGAGTTTATGACCCAGTGACACGGAACATGCTTATCAAGGCAATTGATGAAGTACATGGCTATGATCTGGTGTGCTCAGCTCTCCCTTCTTCTGTGGCCCGGGACATTGAAGCACGCTGCGCAAAACAGATGCCCGTCATCTCAACAACATCTGCATTTCGTTATGAGCCGGATGTGCCAATCCTGATTACCGAAGTAAACGCAGACCATTACCGATTGCTCATGCGCCAGAAGGAGCGGGGCTGGCACTACTGGATTGCTCCGGGCCCAAATTGCACGACGGTTGGGCTCGTGATGTCACTGGCGCCTCTTTCCCGGGCTGTTGGTCTTGAGCGCGTCGTCATGTCCTCCTATCAGTCTATGTCTGGTGGCGGCTATGGGTTGGTAAAAGAATGGGAACGGCAGCACAAGGCAGGCTTCCCTTCTCCCATGCGCGGGATTCTGGAGCCAATGAAACAAACTCCACTATTCCTTGATGGAAATGTCATTGGCCATATTGAAAAGGAAGAAGAGAAAGTGCGCACAGAGACCGGTAAGATTCTTGGTGCCTCTGATGGCAAGTGCATTGAGCACGCTTTATTCCCCATTGACTGTAGTTGCGTCCGTGTGCCGACAGTATATGGTCATTTTGAGACCGTCTTTGTCGAAACCAGCAAACGCTGTTCTGTGGAGAATGTGAAAGAGATCTATGGTGAGTTCAATGCTTCATGCAAAACAGCTTATGGGCATCTGCCTTCTTCCCCTGCACAAACTGTTTTTGTTCTGGACAGGAGCCCTCAGCCCTATTTTGATGTCAATGTCGCTGACGGAATGAGCATTGTGGTGGGCAGAATCGAAAAAAGTCCGCTTTCTCCAAAGGCCATCAAGTATCAGGTGTTGTCCAATAATGTGCTGAAAGGTGCTGCCAAAGGAATGATACAGGTTGCAGAGTATCTTTATTCAGTGGGATTTTTGCATCGGTAGAGAGCAATGTTACACGAAATTATTGCCCAGTTCAAAGGAACATCCAAGCCGGGGAGAAAAAGAATGTCGAGACCAGCATAGATCCGATTGCAGTCATCATGAGCACGCATTCTGTCTGGGAAAAATATGCGCGAACTGTCTATACGAGCGAGCGTGATATTCCCACCCTTATTGATGAAGCACGGCGATTGCTCAGTCCTTATGATGCGCAGATGCCTTCTGTGGTGGATGGGGATTTACTTGGAGCCAAGTGTCTTCCCTCAAAGGGTACGGATGCGACCAAGCACGATATCACCCAGTATTTCTACGCAGGATTATTGCAGGCACGGCAGATTTTTGTTCTGCTCAACGGTTGCTTTAGGCGGTTTGGCTGGCACATTCGGCAAGGCCTTGTTTTTTCTCAAGCGCATGTGGATAGTTTGGGATGCTATTCTCGGGGTGGTTGTCTCATTAACAACAGATACACGCACTATTTTGGATCCGGGTCAAGCGATACCATCTTTGTTAATCATGGCTATGCTGAAGAAATGGGTGGCCATGCTCAAGACAGTATCTACATCAATTTTGGGAAAAGTCTCCAGATAGGGGGCTCCCATGACACTAACACCATTTTCATCACTACCACGCTGCCAAAACATAACTTTCCCAAGTCCTTGCGGGAGTCCTGCATCCTACTGACACCGAAACGGCTTCAGAAAAACAAAGTCTTATCGAAACTCGTCTATCAATTGTACTCAGTGACCGTAGACCGTGCATCCCTTGATGCCACCGCCATAACCGACCTCGGTACAGCCATTACAGCGCATTGTCAGTCCCATTACCGGTAAGTGCCGACTGCTTCATGCACTGCAGAAAAGCCATCTCGCTGCAATAACGTCACAAGACCTTTTTTTATCCTCTTCACCAGTCCCGGTCCTTCATAGACCAGTCCGGTAAAGACCTGCACGAGCGATGCGCCTGCCCTGATTTTCGCATAGGCATCTTCACCAGAGAAAATTCCACCGATACCGATAATCATTGGTTTGTTGAGATGCTTCGAGACATATGCAATACATTCAGTGGCTTTTGTTGCCAAAGGTTTGCCGCTGAGGCCGCCTTTACCAATAGCAGCAATACAGTTCTGGCAGCTTCGCAACTGCTCACGCTTTGCGGTCGTGTTCGTGAGAATATATCCATCAACATGATGCCTCTCTGCAACCCCCAGCAGTGCGTCGAGTGATTCCTTCTGTATGCCGGGAGACAGCTTAAGCAGCAGCGGCTTGCTACGGTCGAGCGCAGGCAGCAATTCCTCCAGCGCAGCAGCGTCTTCAAATGTCTTGCCTTCCTGTGTGTTGGGGCAACTCAGGTTCAATGCTATATAGGACGCATACGGGGCAAGCTTTCGTGCTGCATGAGCAATGTCCTCAATAGCTTTGTCGCCCATAATCGATGGGTCATGGGTCTTGACAATGTTGATGCCCATGGGTATGGTGCATGGTCGCAGTCGCTCAGCGAGAGCATCTGCACCGATATTGTTCAATCCCATTCTATTAATGACAGCTTCATCATCCGGCAATCTGAAAAGCCGCGGTTTAGGGTTGCCCATGCATGGCTGACTGCTGACTGAGCCAATCTCAAGGAAGCCAAAACCCAGCGCAGGAAGCATGTGCACTAATTCCCCATTCTTATCAAAACCTGCTGCCAGTCCGATGGGGTTGGAGAAGTCCATGTCGAGCACGTGCGTGTGTAAACTTGCGTGCTCATAGCCATATAATAATTGTATTGGCATATATGGCATTCTTTTGCCAACAGCGATTGCAGCATCATGCATCTGCTCCGCGTCATGTCGGAACAGCAATGGCCGGATTAGCTTGTATATCATCGGAATATGCGCAAGGGTGTGAAAAGCATCCGTCGCACCAACTCTTTTTTTCCAGCGGTGTATTCTCTACTATCTATGATCCTTCCTTGTCTGCACCGTACCATCTGCCCATTGCGCAGCGCGACCCACTTTTCTTTGCTAAGGGGAACAGTGGCGATCATCACATAATTTGGTGTCTGAAGATAATAGAGTGATGTATCCCCGTATGCATACAAATACTCTCCATCGCTGAGCAGGAAATTCTTCTTGCCCTTTACAAATGATGCCTGGTGCATAATGCCTTTGGGTGTCGTGCTGCCTTCAAGCAGATAGCAGAAGAGGCGTTCGGAGTCAGTCTCCCCCAGAGGCTGTAGATGTATTTTGAGTGGTCCCACTGTGCCATTATGGGCAAAGAGCCATGTCTTACGGCCCGACATGCGAATAAACGGGTGTGTATTATTATATGTGTTTTTTCCAACACTGGCTTCACGAATGTGTGCAATCAGGAGGTTTGTCGAAATTGTATTGATTACTTTAGGCAGAAGCCTGCTGTGTGTTGCTTTCTCTGGCGCTTTGACCAGTTGCGCAGGTGCAAACCAACCAATACCCCATCCATCGGGATTCCATCGGCAATGAGAGAGGAATCTGGTGAAATGTGGCAACGACCTAAGTTCAATCTTTTTTTTTGCGCTGTATGCGAAAAGTTCACACATTATGATGGCACCTCATAATGATAAATGAGGGTGATGGGCTTTCGCGCATAGAGGAAATATCCGATGCCCGGCAGGAGCTCCTTGTCCAGCGTCTTTGCGCCATTGATGAATAGCCATTCGCCGTTGGTGCTGTCCCAGTAATAGAAGACGGGGATAATCACGCCGTCCTGATACGCCTGGGGCAGCGGTGCTATTTTGTCTTCGTACTCGATGCTAATGGCTGACAGACTGATTGCAGCCATGGCTGTCCCAATCTGGTTCCAGCCCTGCGCAAGGCGCTGGGATATGTTCCCTTGTGCAATGGTCCACTTTCCAGTGAGCAGAACATGGCCCGGTTGGCTGACTTTTATCCAGTACGCCTGTCCCTGCGAAAGGGAGACTTCTGTTCCTGCAAGGTACGTTGTTCCGTCGAACCGGTACATTTCATAAGGCACATTGACTTTCAATGACTCCTGTGCAAACCCCAATGGAATGGCGACGAGATTCCAGCCCGGATACGTGCTCGAGGGATTGTACTCTAATGGTATCTTATATGTGCGGCCATCAACCTTAACACCAGGCTGCACAGATCCCTCCCTGAACGCTTCTGTCACATGCGCCAGTGGCAGGTTTGGCATGGTGACGGGCGCACAGCCGGTCATGAGGAGAAGGACAACGAACAGGGTGCTGTTTCTCATCTCTTTTTAATACACTTTTTATTATATAAACCTGATTGGTGGCAGTTTCTTTACCGGTTTACTACCACAAGTAGACACAAGCTTTAAATAATATTTCCTTACTCCGCAGTAATTACGATGAGATTCACACCACTGGTCATTGTGCTATTGCTGACATTGCATACTGCTGTTGCCTTTCCGGCAGCGCCCCCCATACCGGGCGCGCCTGCATTTTCATTTGCGCAGAATGCACGTGAACAATTGACCATCAAGCGCTTGTCTATGCCGTTGCTCCTTGATGTTGCACCTGGAGAAGCTGTTCCCCTTGCAGTCGAAGTGAAGAACAATGATGCGGCAACAATACGCAATGGTGTGTCCGTTACCGTGTCTATTCCGCAGCTCGGCTTGCGCAAACGTGCAGGTCCTGACACCTTGCTCGGCAGGGCTGCTGTAACAAAGAAAGTAATGGTGCAGGTTCCGGAAGCGGCAAAGCCCGGCATCTATCTGGCACGCATTACCGTGTCCACAGACAGATTCCACCGCACAATCTACCGTCTTGTCAACATCGCGCAGCATTAAAGTTGTGACTGTCCGATAACAATAATGATTAATCACTGGTGTGTGCTAAAAAAACGCAAAGCTTTATATAGTGGCTCCTTGTTCCGGTCACTATACAATAATTCATTTTCGGAGGGAAAACAAAAATGAAACGTGGATTGCAAAGCATTGCCTTGCTGGGCATTTTGCTGATCATGGTTTTGGTTTCAGTGAGTGCAGCATTGGCATTTAATCAAACGGTCGTGAAGTCTATCGAGATTAATGGTCGCGAAGTCTTCACCAACAACGTGCAAAGCCTCGATGTGAGAAAGGGAGACAAGCTGGACCTTAGCGTGCAGCTGACAGCTCCGGATAATGAGGACCTGAAGAATGTCGAAGTGACGGCCCGCTTTGTCTATGAATACTCAGATGTCGAGAAAACCGCAGATTCAACGTCCATGTTCGACGTTGATGCAGGCGACACTGTCTACAAGCGCTTGTCATTGACAGTGCCAAAGGAGATCACTGAACAGAGCATCGATATGTTCGTCATGATCCTTGACAGGACAACGCTTGTGCAGCAGAAAGTGCGGCTCCACATCAAAGGCCAGCGACACGATATTGGCATTGAAAGAGTCCTATTCACACCGCAGAAGATGGTCCAGGCCGGTTCATATGTCATCGGCAAGGTCCGGATTGAGAACTTCGGCCAATTCGACGAAGAAGACCTCGTTGTGTCTGCAGCTATCCCTGAATTGGGTGTGTCAGATGCAGATACCATCGATCATCTGGAGAAGCAGAAGCAGGTGACCTCTGAGGAATTGTATCTTCAGGTCCCAGCATGTGCAAAGTCAGGTGTCTACACTGTTGAACTTGATGTTCTCTATGACAACGACAGGGGCAATGCCCATGCGGAATTCCCCCTTGAAGTTGTGAAGGGTCAGGATGCAGGATTCTGTGCAAAGGACAAGAGCACGGATGCAAAGTATCCAGCTGTCGTCGTTCCGACATCCGTCCAGCAGATCAGTGCTGGTGAAGCAGCTGTGTATCCGGTTACTGTCTACAACGCAGGAAGAAATGCACAGACATACATCGTCAGCGCAGAAGCAGGCGACTGGGCAACCGTGAAGATTGAGCCGAGCAATGTGCTCACCATCGATGCAGGCGAGACCCAGACAGCATATGTCTATGCAGCTGCAAAGGCAGGCCAGTCCGGCGACAAGCTTATTGGTCTGACCGTCAAGGCAGGAAACGATGTTCTCTCGACAAGCGCACTGAAAGTGGCTGTCACCGGCAGTTCTGTGCAGGAACCTGTCACAAACGCTGGCGGCGAGACACTCAAGAAAGTGCTTGAGATTGGCCTCATCGTCCTAGTTGTCTTAATCGTGCTCTTGGGCCTTATCATCGGCTTCAACAAGCTGCGCGAGGAAGACGAAGACATCGACGAAGAGGACGAAGAGAAGAAGAGCTATTACTAGGCTCTTTTTTTTGTTTTCCCTCCTTCTTTTTTTTCCCTTATGGCTCTTGAACAGCAGATACATCAGCACTTTTCCCGTCTTCATGAGTCTATAAAACGATTTGAGCAAAAGCCCGCTACGGGACAATATGACCTGACTATCACTGGAGATTCCCTTGTCTTGCAGAGGGGAAAGAGGCGTCTTGACCTGGCAATGTACTGTGCCAAGGGCTATCGTCTTCGTCCTTCATTCCAATTCGGCTGCGACCACCAGGCGAGAGAGGTCATCTTTGCAAAGCAACGGCTGTTCTCCTGCTCATTCCTCCTCATCCTGTTCCATGAGCTTGGCCACTCGTACCAGCGCAGGGATTGGGAGGCGACATTGCAGCTCGCCGCGAGAGGTGAGTATCATAAGCTGCTCCGTCCCAAATCGGACTATGCAATATGGCGCGTTGAGCGGCTGTCGACATTGCAGGCCATGCGGGAACGTGATGCGTGGGCCTATGGATTATCACAATTGCATCGGCTTCATCAGGATGGTTTTGATGTGCTCGGTGGCTTGCGCATGCGTGCTGTCATCCGCTATGTCAACCAATGTCTTGCGACGCACGAATTCGTGAGTAAGCTTCAACCATTATATATCCTCGGCGGCCCTGCGCTGGTGCAACAATATATTCCTGCATATCTCCATAATGGTACTGTTGATGTCCGCAGGAAAAAGATACTAATACACATATAACCGCTTCACAAGGTCACCAGTATCTTTATATAATAGTCCCTATTCACGAGTAGCAACGTGAGGGGGTATAGCGTGAGATTACTGGTGCTCGCAAGTTTACTTCTGCTTGTCATTCCTCTATCCTTAGCAGCACAACCTGTCTTACTGACCGTTCCGCAGGTTCCACCTCAGGTACCATGCGCCCCATTATCTGTACCCGTCTCAGTCGGAAGCATGCAACCTGTTGTTCTGTCTGTTGCGGCTCCCTATAATCGTTATGTGACACCAGCCCCCTCACTCGTACAGCCCGGGCAGCAATCCCGTTTGCAGGGTCAGCTGCCCTGCAGCATGACTGGTGCACAGAAGATTGACGTTATCGCATCGTCGCTCACTGGGCAGGTTGTTGCACGCAAGTCACTGGTTCTGACCCTCGTGCCCGACTATGCATTCCTTGTCTCCCGTAAGGATGCACTTGTGGCATGCGCAGAGAATGTCACTGCAAAACGCTTTGTCCTCAGGAACAAAGGCAATGTCCCGAATATCTACACCATTGCCGTGTCGGCAGGAAGCGTTGTCCCGTCGCGGATAGTGCTTGCACCGGGTAAGGAAAAGGTATTCTCTCTATTCTATCATCCGCCACAAAGCAAGGATGTGGCACTTACTGTCACTGCTGCCTATGGAAAACGCAGGCAGACGTATACGCTGCAGTGGGAAGTTGAACCCTGCATGGCACTACAATTGTTTTTACCAGAAGAGGTGACTGCTTGCCGGGGAAAGCCTGCCAAGGTCGCATACACATTGCAGAACAATGGCACAGAACCAGTAAACGTACAGCTCACTTTTGGTGAAATGCAGGAAAACCTGTCGCTTGCATCGGGAACGAGCACTAATAAGACGCTCTCCTTACCTGAAGAGGAATCACGGGACATCATCATCTCTGCACAGGTCAATGGCAAAACAGCGGCAACCACGATACTCCATCTACGTCTTGTCAGCCCATGCAATAAGCTCATTGCTGACAACCCTGTTGTAGGTGATGGACTGGTTACTGTTGATGTCCTACATGCTGGTGTGGATAGAGCAACATATTCATTTGACGTAGAAAGCCCAGATGAGTTGTCTGTCGAAACGCGGTCGCTTACGCTTGTTCCGGGCCAGGAAGCCCAGTTGGTTCTGCTAGGCAACCTTACCCGCAGTGAAGATCTCATTGTCCTTGCTCATGACGGAAATGAGACCCAGAGACTACGGGTCTATCTGGATGCTGGCACAGCGGTCGTTGACTGGGAAGAAGCTGCGGTCTATGGTCCCACACTGGGGATAGCTGTCTTTGTTCTTGTTCTTGTTTTAGGCACATTCCTGCTTGTGCGGAACAGGAAGGGTATAACCACTCCAGAAGATGATTTTGACCTTGCTGCAGCCAAACCATCATGGTTTTCGCGAAACCAGAGGATTGACTTTGCTACACTCTTCGAAGAAGATGTCGCTTATGCCCCAATTGTGCCAAAGAAGAAATTCCCTTGGTGGCATCTCCTCCTGATTGGAGGATTATTGCTCCTTGCTGCAGGGGCATACGGTCTTATGTCGCTCTATCCTGATGAAGGGCTGTGGTTCATCCTGCTTATTGGTGGTTCAGTAGTGGGTGTGATCGGAGCAGCAGCACTGCTCTGGTTCATTGTCAAGCGAGTAGGGGTCTGGTGGATAATTGTCGTTTTGGTGCTTGGTGCGGCAGTCGCTCTCTATGAACCCTCCACCAATGAGGCACCGGTCATCGATAATGTCACTGAATCCGATAATGCGACAATCATTGACAACGCAGAAAATGGACCCAATGAGGACTCTTCTGCGATTGCATTTATTCTGAGTGCTATCCTTGCTTTCGTACTGCTGGTGAGCATCTTGCGCAAGGGCTGGAAATCGTGGGATGTCTATCGTGAACGACGGAAACATGAAAAGGCAGCTGATGAGCTTGCTCATAAGATAGCAACTGTTGAAAGGAAGACGACTGCCTTACGGAACACGTTGCTGCAGCGATCAGCTGGGGCATGCATCCGTGACTACTTTTTTGCTGAAGACACAAAGCCGTTCCTGCAACAGATCCTAGACTTCTTTTTTGAGGATGTGCCTGAGGACTTTGCGCCTGAAGAATCCAAGCAAGTAGCAAATAATGAACAGCCCAAACCAGCCAAACGCCGTAACAAACGTGTCAAGGCTCGACGATAATCTTCCCTTCTTTCTGTTTCAGCACAAAGAAAATATGGCCATTGACAATTTGGAAACACTCAGCGGGTTTGCCAGGTACTAATTCGGGAAGTAAGAACGAGTCTCCTGTGGGCAGGAAAAAGACATTCGCTTCCTTGTTCTTCCATTCTTGGCAAACCCTATCAAGCTGACAGAGGAAGTGGTTTGCATCGAAATTGTTGCTATCAACAATACAGATATCTTCTGTCCGTTCTGGTACAGGCATCATCAATGCACGATAGGTTCCAGCCGTCGCTGCAATATCAATCTGATTTTTGAACTCATCACGCACTGCCATGACCTGATAATAGGAGATAGGTGCTCGCTTGAGGCTTGCTTCATATTGCAGCGCAAAGAAGAAGACAATGCTCAGGAATAAGAGCCCGAACCCAATCACCTTCTTTATCATGGCTTTTCTTATGGTCTTCTGGGTTTATGAATATTTCGGGTGGGAGGGCTTCATCCAAAAAATCCGCTTCGCTCCGGGTTGGCATCGGTTTGGCTCATCCTGTAAACCACATTGAGTGGCACCTTCCCGTATGGAGCGACCCCTTCCGCTTGTCCATGGTACCCATTCTTTAGCCTCACAAAAATGATGCCAACCTATTTTTGGATG
>JACQSS010000075.1 GCA_016211195.1 Candidatus Woesearchaeota archaeon | reverse complement strand
TCGCTCCGGGTTGGCATCGGTTCGGCTCATCCTGTAAACCGCACTGAGCGGCACCTTCCCATATGGAACGACCCCTTCCGCTTGTCCATGTTACCCATTTCTTAGCCTCACAAAAATGATGCCAACTTATTTTTGGATGAAGCTTGTTTTGAGCATCGAAACTAGTTTCATCAGTATCTTTATATGGTGTTTCTCTCCCCATAAGGCACATGAAACAGTTCATGCTCGTATGGGCGTTGCTTATCACTCTCCTGGGTGTAAGCATCACCTTTGCAGATGGAGAAAGCCATACCACTCACGAGAGCCCTCCCCCAGCACATGACCACAGCCAGATGGCTACAGAACCAGCCAGTATCATTAATGTCATGTTCATTGTCATTCTCTTGGCTGGAGTACTCGTGTTTTTCCTGAGCTTGGAAGGGACTGATTTATTGGACTATCCATTCATGAAACGTGTGATGAAGCACAAGTGGTATCCTGCAATCCTGCAGATACCAACGGTTATCTTCTTCGGCTTTATTGTGTATTACTTCTTCTTTGGACCGTTGGCATATGCCAACAATCCCGGTTCTGTGCTGTCATGGACTTTGTGGTGGCCTCTTGTTCCCCTGACATTCATCATGTTCGGCAGATTGTGGTGCGTGCTCTGCCCCCTGCCCATCATTGGAGATTTTGTCCAGAAATTTGTGCACCCTACCCGAAAGCCAGGCCAGTTCCTCATGAAATACGGGATCTGGATAACAGACGGCATTTTCATCATGGTGACATTATTTGACCGTCTCTATGGCATGGTCGACACGCCATGGTTGAGCGGGATTGTGTTCCTCCTCATCTTATTCGGCACTGTTGCCTTTAGTCTCCGGTATGAACGTCGCACATTCTGCAAACACATCTGCTTCCTTGGCGGCGTGTCGGGGAACTATTCCATGCTTTCAGGTGTCTCTATCGAATCAAAAGATAAAGCAGTTTGCGCATCCTGCAAAGCAAAGGCTTGCTACTTTGGCTCTGGGTCTGTGGATGGATGCCCGTACTTTAATGTCATGCCCACAAAGGTGGGCATGCGCAATTGCACGCTCTGTGCCAATTGCATTAAAGCATGCCCGAAAGACAATGTCGCGATGCGCGTCAGAGGCATTGCCTCAGAATTATGGAGCCACGCCAAGGTCAGTTTTGCAGAGAGCTTCTTTGCCAAGCTGATGGTCGGTGTCGTCATTATCCAGAATCTCGGCATGCTTGCTGTCTGGAGCAACATGATGGATTGGGTCATGCTCTTTGGCGTTGGCGAAAAAGCTGCAATAACACTATTGTATTTCACTGCCATTGCGCTGCCGCTCGGCTTCATGACCATGACGAGCTATATCTCAAACAGGCTCCAGACGACCCCCATCTCGACAGCAGCAAACTTTGCTGCATTTGGCTATGCATTCATCCCCATTGATGTTGCGGGCCATCTGGCACATAACTTATTCCATTTACTGGCAGAAGGCAAATCAGTCATTGGTGCATTCTTGGGATTGTTTAGTGGCAGTGTCACCATGCAAGGTGCGCTCACGGGTGCAGGTGCCATCGCAAATCTGCAGTTCGCGTTCATCACGCTGGGCGGATTGGGGACATTGTATGCAGCATACCGCATTGCCCGCACACGTGAGGAGACAACACTCGGAGCCATTAGAATTTTGCTACCTCATGCAGTCCTGCTTATTGCGATTTTCGCAATCAATATTTTCTTGTTCACCACACCGATGGTGCATAGGGGAGGATAAAAAATGACCGTGACAGATTCCATCTATAAGAATGTCTTAAAACCAGTGTTTTTCAGCATGGACCCGGAAGACGTCCATAACCGTGCCACACGCACTGGCGTCATGCTCAGCAAATCCCCTCTGGGCAGAGCAGCCATACGCCGTCTCTTTTATTATCGGCATCATGCATTGCAGACAACAGTAGCCGGCATCCATTTCGATAACCCGGTTGGACTGGCAGCGGGCTTTGACAAGAACGCGCGGCTCTATGATATCCTACCAGACATAGGTTTCGGCTTTGCTGAATTGGGATCCATCACCGGAGAACCCTGTGCAGGCAACCCACGACCTAGACTTTTCCGCGTGCCGCAAGAGAAGTCCATCATTGTCAACTATGGTTTGTATAACGAAGGATGCGAATCCATTTCACAGCGGCTTGCACAAACACCCTTCCGCATCCCCATCGGCTTTAGCGTGGCAAAGACAAATGATCCGTCATTGGACACGAATGCAGGGATAAAGGATTATATCAAAGCATACCGGCATATGCACGCGTTAGGTGCGTATACTACCATTAACGTCAGCTGCCCGAACACGTCAGATGGGCAGACATTCGGGCATCCGGAAAACCTTGCGCCTTTATTGCAGGCTTTGGTGAAAGAAAGACATGAAAAGCCCATATTCCTCAAGATTAAGCCAGACATGAATCAACAGCAGCTGAAAGAGGTCATCGCCATTGTGGAGAAGCACGACTGGGTGACTGGGTTCATTATCAGCAACCTGACCATGCATCGGGAAGGATTGAAAGTCAGCAAGGAAGAGTTGGACAGAATGTCCCCAAAAGGCGGATTGAGTGGATTAGCCGTGCAGCAGAAGAGCAATGACTGTATCAGGTTCGTGCACAAGAACAGTAGCAAGCTCATTATTGGCTGCGGCGGCATTTTCTCAGGACAGGACGCATACGAGAAATTCAAGGCAGGCGCTGTTCTGGTACAACTTGTCACCGGGTTGATCTACGAAGGTCCGGGTATCATCTCCAAAATCAACAGGGAACTGGTGGACTTACTGCAGAGAGATGGATATAGCAGTATTAGTGAACTGTCACGGTGAACCTTTTTTTGAAAGCGATCATGCGGGCGGCTTCATCCAAAAATAGGTTGGCATCATTTTTGTGAGGCTAAAGAATGGGTAACATGGACAAGCGGAAGGGGTCGTTCCATATGGGAAGGTGCCGCTCAGTGCGGTTTACAGGATGAGCCGAACCGATGCCAACCCGGAGCGAAGCGGATTTTTTGGATGAAGCCCATATGGGCACAACCTTATAAAAACCAAAAGGTACTCCATGCATCATGCACAAAACCATCGCTGGCATCATCATAAGTCTTGGCTGTGGGGGGCCGATTAGTGCAGAGATCAGATTTGATTGGAGGGGCGACAATAACTCTAAAGCAGCAAGAGAAGGAATTGAACAGTGCATTAAGGCCGCCGCATTACAATACACGGACAAAAAATATGCGGACAGAGGGGGCTATAACTTTGTGACGTCAAGGGAAATGATTACAGTGCGTTTTGGAGAAAGGAACCAGTATGCCGTTGATGGGTGGAGCAATGAGCATTATGTTTTCGTCAAGAAGAGCATTCTCGCAGACAACGCACGTGTCACTGTTGCAATGGTCCATGAATTCTCCCATGCATATGATACTATTCACGACATCAAAGGGACAAGGCGTGGGGAGCGGATGCGCATCATCGCACAGCAAAATGAACGGGACATTGAGGCAAGGGCAACACTCAAAGAAAGCTATGCAGTACAGGAATTACACACCAAGATTCCGAAAGACATTTATGACCGGCTCCTGAAATGCTATGCAGTAGGAGATTATTATCGGGCTTATGACCGGAGAGGGCCTATTCTTGTGGAATGGGATAGGAGAATTAAGGTTACAACTCAAACTCATTGATGAAGCCAATGATGAGTTTGTATTTCTCGAGATAGCTAAACCCTTTGTCAGTCAAGGTAACGTATTTTCGGCCGCTAAGGTCTGTCACTTCCTTGATGAACCCCTTTGCAAGCAGCTCCCGATAATATTCAGAAAAACTGCTCGTTGAAAGATTTGATTTCCGCAGCAGTGGAGTCGGGAGTATGGAGTTATGGTGCTCATTAACGATACTCAGGATATCACATACTACTTCCAGGCGATCCCGTTTCTTATTCATTTCATCCACTTTGCTATCTTCGAGTAAATGACCGTAAACACAAGCAGGGAAAGAGTCTGCGGAATGAACCGCATCCCCCACCGAGGCCCGACAGACAGGAGCGTTAGCAACCAAAGCACAAACACAAGCAGGTACAGCATCCGTATGCGGGTCACTTTTTCCCGGAAGATGAGAACAAGCGCAACAACCAATAACAAAGCCTGCAGAGACAACAGAAGCTCGTGCGAGCGCGTCAGAAACGAGATGACTGGCAACAGCACTGCAAGGCCATGGCCGATTAATACCGTGCGCTGGCTGAAGTGCTTCCAGACGAGACTGAATACGAGATAAAAAAGTGCAATGGTGCTAAAATAGCCCAGCGGCAGAAGAAAGATGGGGAAAGCGAGGCTACGCGGCACCTCAAATGCCCGTACAAGGAGGAGCACAAACCGCATCGCATAAGCAAATCCAAAGAACAGGAACGCATCCCGGAAATATTTGATACCGGGATATTTCGTCAGTTCATAGCTTTCCTTTGTCCTGTAATAGATAGCCAGGCAAAAAGAGACTGCAATGACGGTAAACAGGAGTTCGGGGAAGGTAAAGAGCATAATTTACATACAGAGAAATTGCTATATAAAACAAGTAGACGTTCCGTCCATCCCATTTATAAGTGCACACCTGCTCTAACCAGCACATGCCAGTCCCCATTATTAGTCTGCAGAAAGCATGGAAAACGTACCAGATGGGCGATGTCGATGTGAATGCCCTCCGGGATGTAACGCTTGCCATCAATCGGGGCGAATTTGTCGCCATTACCGGCTCCAGCGGCTCGGGGAAGAGCACCATGATGAACCTGGTCGGATGCCTTGACTTGCCGACAAAAGGACGCATTTACCTTGATGCGAAGGATATTTCCACCTTACACGAATCAGAACTGGCACTTATACGAGGCAGGAGGATTGGTTTCATCTTCCAGCAGTTCAATCTCATTCCCAACCTCACTGCACTGGAGAATGTTATGCTGCCGCTGGAATTTCAGGACGCTTCGCAAGCAACTGCCCGGCAGCATGCAGTCAAGCTATTGCAGGCAGTCGGTCTTGCAGAAAGGATAGATCATTTACCATCCCAATTATCCGGGGGGCAGCAGCAGCGTGTGGCAATCGCCCGCGCATTGTCCAATAACCCAGACGTCATTCTTGCAGACGAACCCACAGGCAACCTTGATAGCAAATCGGGTGTCGATGTCATCAACCTGCTGGAAGGACTGTGGAAAAGCGGAAAAACGATTGTCATGGTCACTCATGATACACAACTGGCACAACGTGCCAAACGAAAAATCCAGATGAAAGATGGACAAATAGTTGGAGCGTGAAAAAATGAAACGAGTCGTCCTTTGCATCCTGTTGCTTACTGTCATGTCTGTTCTTGTTGGGGCTGGTGTCCCGGATATACGGGTGACATTGCTCAACCAGGACCCTAATCCGGCACGTGCGGGTGATACTGTCAATCTGCGGTTTAAGGTGGAGAATGCTGCAGACTCCCCTGCCCAACACGTCGAGATTGAATTGGTGGAGAATTACCCGTTCACAGTGGCCAGCGGTGATGCCGTCAAGAAATTTGACGCATTAAGTGCATACCAGAAAGGGAAGAATTACGCAGACCTGCAGTACATAGTCAAGATTGACCGGGATGCAATGCAGGGACAAAAGCAGCTGACGATACGATATAGATATGGTGAGGGCGTCTGGACATCAATCCAAGTCCCGGTTGCCATTGAAAGCAAAGAGTTTGCACAGATTATCTATGTTGACAAGGCAAAACTCGAACCGGGCAAGGAGACAGATATGAAATTCACCATCACCAATATAGGAAATGCCCCGCTGCAGAACATGATCTTCTCATGGGAAGAACCGACCGGTGCAATACTGCCTGTTTACTCCAGTGACATGAAATATGTCAGATACCTTGATACAGACCAGTCTGTGGACCTGACCTATAAGGTCATTGCTGATGTGAACGCAAAACCGGGATTGTACAAGCTGACATTGAACCTCAAATCTGAATCGACGGGCAACACAAGCCCTGCCACGATCAGCACAAAGGCGGGTGTATTCGTAGGAGGGGAAACGGACTTTGATGTTGCATTTTCAGAGAGTTCACTGGGGCAGACATCGTTATCTGTTGCAAACACAGGCAATAATCCGGCGCAGTCGGTATCAGTAAAAATACCTTCGCAGGAATCATTCAAAGTCTCTGGGAGCAATTCAGCCATCATTGGCAATCTCGATAAAGGAGATTACACGATTGTCTCGTTTCAGATAGTTCAGAGCACCATGAACATATCCCAGCGCAGGCAATTCCAGGAACCAGCAACTGAAAGAAGAAATATGACCAACAATAATCTGAAGGTCGAGATAGACTATACAGACACAACAGGCGAACGCAAAAGTATCAATAAGACAGTACCTATCCAGTTCAGACAGCCGGTTCAGCAAGGAACGACTGGTTACGGTCTACAGCAGGCCAATGGATTCATCAGCAGTACATCATTCTGGATTGTGCTGGGCAGTGCGCTTGTGCTGCTCTTCCTGCGAAAAAGAGAGCGCCGGGCAAAGATACTGGGCCTTTTCAGCAAATGAGACTGCAAAAGTCATTCCGGCTTGCATTAAACATTCTTATACATAGCAAGCTCCGAAGCTGGTTGACCATCATCGGGATTGTCATTGGTGTTGCTGCCATTGTCGCTATCGTCTCGATTGGAGAAGGTGCGCAGGCAAGCGTACAGCAACGATTAGGGGGCTTGGGTGCAGACATCATTACGGTGTCCCCCGGATTTCAACGGGCTGCTGGCGGATTTAGACTTGGCGGAGGAGAAAGACCTCCCCCGCCCACCGGTGGAAAAGGTAAAAATCTGACATTGAAAGACATTCCCACCATAAGGTCTATTGATGGGATAGCATTCATCAATGGAATCGTGTCGGGAAAGGCTGACATGACATACCTAGCGAGGACTGCATCGGTGTCAGTGCAGGGAGTAGACCTCCTTGCATGGAAGAACATTGTGACCACTGAGCTGGAAGCCGGCAGATATCTGAACCCCGGAGACACGAATGTCGTGGTTGTAGGCAACAAGCTTGCAAAGTCACATTTTAAGGAACAGCTTGCGCTGAACAGAATGGTGACGATTGAGGATAAGCCATTCAAGATTGTGGGAATTTTAAAACAGTCGGGGGGTCCCGGTGGCAGTGACAATACAGTATTCATGCCAATTCAGCTTGCCAGAGGGACCCTTAAGAAAGGAGATGACATTTTTGATTCCATAACCCTTAAGGTAGAAAACCCTGACATTGTCGATAAAGTCACTAATGATACTGAGACAAAACTCATGCTCTCACGGCATGTGACAGACAAGACCAAAGATTTTTCAGTGACATCAGCAAAGGAAATCCAAGAGACCATAACTGGCGTCACCCAGACATTCACACTATTTTTAGGGGCAATTGCTGCCGTGTCCTTAATCGTTGGTGCTGTGGGCATTGCAAACACGATGTTCACTGCGGTGTTGGAAAAAACAAAAGAGATTGGCATCATGAAAGCCATCGGTGCCACAAATCTGGATATCATGCTCATCTTCCTGTTCAATTCAGGATTGGTTGGCCTAGTGGGAGGACTCATTGGCATCTTCTTTGGTTCAATCATTTCAATATTCTTGCCCCAATTGTTATCCGGCTTCAGCATTCCCGGTGGGAAAATCAGTACAGTGCTTCCCCCATGGCTCCTGATAAGCGCTCTTTTTATATCAATTTGCATCGGCATGATAGCTGGCGCTGTTCCTGCCTACCGTGCATCGAAACTCAAGCCAGTGGATGCATTGAGATATGAGTGAGAACTGGTTTTCTAAAAGTTTGATTGGTTTCATTAAGAACCGATTACCGTTTTTCCCAAAGCCTTGGCCGTCTGCAAATAAAGACAAGCACTCCATAATTGTTCCTTATCACCATGACCTTGTCCGGTTTCTGGGTCATACCACTCATTAAATCCATCTAATTTATCCCATTTTGCGAACAGTTCCTCTGCTTTTTCTTTTTGGCCCATTTTGTCAAGTGCCTGAATACCAAAGCCCATAATAAATGGCCAAATAACACCATATTGGTTGGTTTTAGTTATTGTTTCTGCCTCTGTCTTGTTGACTGGTTTGGGGGTACAGGTGTTGATCTTATACCCAAAAGAGCATTCTACTTCTTTCATTTTTTCAATAATGAGGGAATACCTTTTTTCAGGCACAATCTCATAGAGCACAGCCAATGACTGCCCCAGAAGATCAAATTCATTTGTTCCGAGAAAATCACGATAATAGCCCCCAGCCCAATAGTCCTTATTGATCCTTTTCTTTAATTCGCTTGCATTGCACTCTTTTCCAGAAAGTTTATATGCCCGATAAAGCAAACAATTGTTGGTCAAGAGTGTCTTATCATCCAATGAAGCCATAGTATCGCGCCAATCTCCTCCAGTGACAAACATCTGTTCATCATCCAAGAGATTTTCTATGTACTCATGTGCAAAATCAATCTCTGGGATATACCCTTTTGGCGCAAAGGTCTGTGCAGCAATGAGGAAAAAGATTTCACTATCCTTTGTCCATGGTGTCAGCTGTTCGATGGTAAAGAAGTTTTTCAGCATGAACGACTCCTTACCGGTTTCCATGCTTTTCTTTATTTTCCGTTCCAGCCATTGTTGCACATCATCCAAATACAGAATCGGTATCTGGCCATCCCGCTTCTGCCTTTTTGCCAGTTCATGCAAATGGCATGATATCTGTTTGTTATACCCTAAGTCTAACAATGTCGGCAAAGAAAATGTGAAGTCACGCGTCCAGCACTGGTCCCGGTATCGCCCGGAGCCGGCCCAAATGCCTTTCTCTCCAATGCAATGTTCGATGACTGTCTTTGCCTCATCTATTTTTTGTTTCATGGGGGAGAGGTTTCCAAACGAATATATTAATAATCGGGTAACATTTTTGTTATTC
>JACQSS010000073.1 GCA_016211195.1 Candidatus Woesearchaeota archaeon | reverse complement strand
GTTGGTATACACAAGTTCCTTATTGGCGTAAGTAACTTGCTCGTTCTTGGAAGGAATATATGCTAAACATATATTTAAAGCTTTTGGTAGTGACAAAACTGGTAGTGTTAGGGGGCCTCATGTTTAGCAAAAAAAATGGAGGGGTTGCAAAATGGACTACATTGTGGAAAATGCATTAAAAAAACAGGATGGTGGGTTTGAAAAGCTGATTGGTCAGGCCAACATAAAAGTGATTGGCTGCGGCGGTGCCGGTAACAACATGGTGAGCTGGCTCTACAAGAAAGGGATAAAGGGCGCAGAGATTATCGCATGCAACACCGATGCACAACACCTGAGCTTCACTGAAGCGGACAGGAAATTTTTGCTCGGCAAGGACACAACGCGAGGTCTTGGCTGCGGTGGTTTTCCAGAGAAAGGTGCAGAATCCGCCAAGGAAAGCTTATCTGAAATCAAGGACGCTCTTAAATTATCAGACATGGTTTTCGTGTGTGCGGGTATGGGCGGTGGCACAGGGACAGGCAGTGCTCCAGTCATTGCGCAGGTGGCCAAGGATTGCGGCGCTATTGTCATCGGTACAGTGACCATGCCATTCAAGATAGAACGTGCACGCGTCGACAAGGCGGAATTCGGTTTGCAGCAGCTACGGCAAGTCTCTGACACGGTCGTCGTCATTGACAACAATCGCCTTGTGCAGATTGCAGGAAACCTGCCCGTGCAACAGGCGTTTGCAGTTGCCAATGAGCTGGTTGCGACCATGATAAAAGGTATTGTCGAGACCATTGCAATACCATCGCTCGTCAATCTGGATTATGCAGACGTCAAGGCAATCATGACCAATGGCGGTGTTGCAGCAATCGGTGTCGGGTCATCGGACACAAACAGCCGTGTTGAAGAAGCTGTCAAAGGTGCGCTGTCAAATCCACTCTTGGACATAAGCTATGAAGGAGCAACTGGTGCCATCATCCACGTCGCAGGCGGGCCAGACATGACGCTTGCGGACATTAGCCGTGTCGGTGAACTGGTGACTGAGAGCATGGACGATGATGCAAACGTTATCTGGGGTGCCCGTGTCGTTGAGGAAATGAAGGGCAAGATAACCGTCATGACCATCATTACCGGTGTCCGGTCGCCGTGGATCTTAGGCAAGATGGACAAACGAGCACAGTCGCATGAATCCCGGCAGATGAGCCACGAGCTCGGCATTGAGATAGTGCGGTGATTTTCCTGGAGTACTCCTCTTCCATACCCCCTAAACCGAATTTCTGGAGACCAGGAAATGATATCTGGTCCTCTCCTGCGGGAGAGGGCCGTTTTTCTTTTTGTGTTTTTGTGGTAAAGCCAATCTTCAGCCATTATCCTCAATATCTATAAAGAGAAGACTTCTCTCCCTCACACCATGGAAATTATTGATGTCCATTCGCATCTTGGCGACATACTGAATCCCAACGGCGGTCGCATTATCACCCAAAAAGGTCTGCCCGACAGGAATCTTTTTGATACCGGGTTTAAAATCAGGAATTTGTGGGATGCTGGGTTTTATGCAGCATTGATTCATTATGGGCATAGCGGCAAGCAACCACCATACCTCGTTCGCGAATGGGGAACGTATTCCAATCGGCAGCGTAATGCTGTTGCCACGGTTGAAAATCTGCAGAGGTCATTGGATGCTTCCGGCGTTACACACACGTGCTGCCTGCCCATTCCACCCCACGTTACATGTGAAGATATTCTCTGTGCTGGGGACAAAAGAATCATTCCATTTACAGGTGTTGATTTTACGACCCATTATGACATTGAAAGTACTTTGGCTGGTCACGTGAAGGACGGAGCAAAAGGGATGAAACTGCATCCGATAGTCCAGAAGGTTGCTCTGTCTGATCGGCGATTACGGGAGGCTGTTGAGCTCTTTTCCCGGTATGGTCTTCCTATCTTGTTTCATAGCGGAGTCACATCCTATTATCACGGGGAAGAAAAGAGAAGGCAGGAGCCACGGTACGGGAATATAACCGATGCTGAGCAATTGGTTGCAGACTTTCCGGCAGTGAATTTTATCATAGGTCATGCCGGCGGAATTGAGGTGCATCAGGTTATCGCAACGCTTCCCCAATACGAAAATGCATACGTTGACACTTCTTTCCAATCACCGGAAAAAATACGGGAATTAGTGAATGCATTTGGTTCCGAGCGGGTATTGTTTGCATCTGACTGGCCCTATGGTGACCGCAAAGCATCCATAAAAATGGTTAAACTGGCATGCAAAAGTGACGAAGGACTGGAACAAAAGCTGTTTTACTGGAATGCTGCGCATCTCCTGGGTCTTAGATGAAAACGCTACAATTTTCCCCTTGAGAAATCATATGACGTGATAATCCCAGTGATGTTCATCATCGGGTCGATAATCACCGCTGTCTTGGGTCCACGCTTTGCAATGAGGCTGCCTTCGGGAGTAATCAGCCGCTCTCCGTCAAATGTTCCTAATTTCTTATCATCGAGTGAACGGATCTCGTATCCTGTCCAGCCGCCAACCAGCTTGCCTATTTTCCTGCCGACTTTGTTATAGACCTGTCCCCGGAGAATATAACCAGTCTGTTCGTTGTCCTTCACGAGAACATCCGCCTCTGCAGCGACGTACCCGAGAAACGTGTTGCCGCTTTTCACTGGGTCATACGGTCCAGCGCGGTCTTCAATCGTGAGTTTCGCGTAGTCGTGCTGCGGCAATGAGCCGTTCAATGCGCCGTCAAGCGACTGGTATGTGGTAACAGGTTCGGGCAGTCGTTGTTTTTCCGAATAATAGTAATTAACTCCGAGATAAATGGCAAGGCTTGTCAAAAAGAGCCGGAAGAAATGGAACCGTGAGACACGTTCAAGTCCGGATACCTGATCAGGGTCGACGGTCATGGTGGTCCTCCCAATACTTTTGCAGTTTGCTCTGTATTGTTGTATCAATCTCCTGTGCAAGCCTGCCGAATACAAGCTCGACTGCGTCGTCGATATGTGAGACTTGGTAAATGTGGAAGCGGCCCGCTTGGACATCGCTCACGACTTCTTTGCGTAACATGAGGTCTTGCACATTCCCTTCAGGGATAATGACTCCCTGTGTTCCTGTCAGTCCCCGCTGTTTGCAGACGGAATAGAATCCTTCAATCTTTTCGTTCACGCCCCCGATAGGTTGCACATCCCCCAGCTCGTTCATCGAACCCGTCATGGCAAGGCTTTGCTCAACCGGATATCCGGACAATGCGCTCTTCAGTGCAATAGTACTCGCAATCGATGCGCTGTCACCATCCATGTCTGAATAGCTCTGTGCATGGCTGACAGAGAGTGTGACGGTATCGACGAGATACTGTTGATAGATCCGGTTGAAATAATTCCGGACAATCTCGTGGGCCTTTGACATGATCTTGCCCGCCAGACCCGCTTCTTTCTCGGTGTTCTGGAAACCGCCCTTGCCTATCGAAGCCGTTGCAATGAGTCTGCTGGGGAAGCCATATGACATCATGCCAAAGTCATCATGGATGACCACGAGGCCATTCACTGAGCTCACTTCCTGTCCTTGTGACTTGATGGAAATGAGGCCTTCATTGATATAGGTGAGATAATCCTTCTGCAACTGGCTTGATAATCTTCTTATTTCCTCACGTGCAATGTCTACATGATGCTCGCCGACAAGCTGAGCGCCGTCCTTTACTGCCATCATTGATGCAGTCTTGACCAATAAACCCACTGGGTCAAGAATATTGGTCAGCTTCTGCTTGCCATGTGCGGTATTTTGCGCAAAGCGCACGCCCCATTCGACCACTGCTGCGACTCCATCTGGCGAATAATGCACAAGTTTTTCCTGATTGGATTGATCACTATTGTATTTATTTATTTCATATGCAATGAATTCAGCATATGCCTGCCGGTTCTTTGGTGTATTATCCATCGCAGCCTGGAATCTGACTTTGTGCTGGAACCGTCGCGCAATTTTGTCAGTCATGTATTGAAAGATATCCTTGTTTGCACAGCCGATGACGATGCAGTCAGCGTCCAATGGCTTTGTCTCGACACCTGCGCTCGTCCCGCCGCCCGCAAGGCCATACCCGCCGCCGATGCGTGCTTTCTTGTCATTTAAGACAGTGAGGAGGAAATTGCGCATTGCTGTATCCTGCAGGACAGTAATGAGCTCATCAATAATGACAATGCCCCCATTGCCATGATGGAGCTTTCCTGCCTTGGCGCGCATATGCATCGGTCGCAGATTGTAGGGATCGTGTCCGGCTTCTCCAATGATATTCTGGAGTGATGGATTTTCGATGTATTCCACGGGGACACCGGTTCTTTCCATGTTGTTTACCACAACATTGACCATGTACTTCTCGTCACGCAGCTTCTTGATGTGGCCGGGCTCAACGTCAAAGAGCGGTTTTGAGGTGTTCATATCATTCTCCTGCGCTTCCTTGGCCATTTCCTCGATGTACCGGATCACTTTTGGATATGACTGGTATTTGTGGACAATGCCATCGAGCATGTGTGATTTCCATGCCGTATTCCTGGCTGGTTCATCAAAGTCGCAGCCACTATAGACCTGTCGGAGCGTCTGCATTTTTTGGCCATCTGCCAGAACTGGCGTGTCAAGGACACCCCGCATGCTTTGCCGCAAGACATCCTGCACATTGTCTACTATCTTGTACCCAGTCTGGTCTGCTGCACCGTCAAGGACATATTTGAGCGGGCCGATATACGTTTTTGTGGTCAGGAACGTCTTTTTCGAGAAGCGGATGATCGTCTCAAGTGGGTTCTGTTTCCTGCCGGGGAATGCATACTCAACACCGTCCCTGATATGTCGCATGAATAATTTGAAGTCGCTGGCAAATTCCTTTCCCATGGGTGTCGGCAAAATAAGCACTTCCGGCTCAAATTCGTTCTCGAAATTATGGACAAGGAGCTGGTCGTAGAGCTTTATCTTGTTAACGTTCTGCAACGAGAACTGTTCTGCCACGGTTTTTGCCAGCAGGGATTTACCGCAACCAGCAGGGCCGATAAGGATTGCATTCTGCCGCAGCCGTATCGCGAGACTCAGGGCTTCCTTGGCATCATCCTGCCCCTTGACGATATCAATGGGGTTGGCGGGCGGTTGAATTTCGGCGGTGCTGGTGAATGAGAACTCTTTCGGATCTGCCTTCCAGACAATTGCCTCCAAAGAGACTTCCCCCTTCCGTTCCATGTGGTATCTATCACAGTCCCTTATTATATACCTCATGTATATGTAATATATAACAAAAGGAACCACAATATTTTTAAAGCCCGTCCGGTTCGACGGCCTAAAGCTACGCCGGTGAAGCTTGCGTAGGCTGGTTGGAGGACACAATGGCACGAATGTATTCAAAGAAGAAAGGGAAGTCTGGGTCAAAGCACCCGGTGAAAATGGCGAATCCCAGCTGGCAGCGGTATACACCAAAGGAGATTGAGTTACTGGCTATCAAACTTGTAAAGGCAGGCAAGACACCGTCGCAAATCGGGTTGTATTTCCGCGATGTTTACGGCATTCCTGATGTAAAACTGGTGACCGGCAAGAGCGTCTCTGCACTGCTGAAGGAAAAGAATATCCTCCCTGAGCTGCCGGAAGATGTCCGTGCGCTCATTAAGCGATTGTTAAAAATCACCAGTCACCTTGAGCTCAACAATCACGACCAAACAGCTCATCGTGGTTTGACATTGACGCGAAGCAAGCTCAACCGTCTCATCAAATACTACAAGCACACAAAGCGGCTTGCATCAGACTGGAAGCTTGACATGACCAAGCTGCGTCTGTATATTGAGTAAGGATTTTTTTTCTTTCCTTTTTTTTGCAGGAAAGTGTCCAGATTGGTTTGTGACTCCCACCCGGGGAAGGTGACATCTCATGATAAAATATACCATTCCGAAAGGCGAAAGATTGACCGTTTACGAAAAATCAGGCGATTTCGATGAAGCGTATGCAGCATTGCAGAAAAAAGGCGTTCAACTGATGACGGCAGCAGAGCTTGCCGAAGCGAGAATCAGAGCGGGTCCCAAACACCCGTTCAGTACTTCCGGGTGCTGGGTGGCAGAGAATTACAATTATCTCCCGAATGGAGAGATACTCATTGCATCGCGTGACTCTAATCCGATTTTGAAGCAGCCAAAGCAAGCGACCGATGCACATCGCAGTGGCAAGGAATTCTATCTTGCTGAAGCGGCTGTTAAGGAGTTGCGTGAGCGTGCGACAGAAGATGTGGAGAAGGCTTTCACTTCTGGTGTACTCCTCGTGCCCCGTAAGAATGTCAAGGCGCAATTCCCTACCCATGCGTTCGCAGACGAAGCAGTGACCTATTTCCTTTTCAGACAGCAGGCAAAGCCATATGGCGAGTTCCTTGCTGCGCAAGGTATTGTGGAACTGCCTCCATATGTT